>DATKMG010000261.1:0-3018 GCA_035541995.1 Terriglobia bacterium | reverse complement strand
CTTCGGCCAGATCCACATCTCCTCCCATGTCGCGCGGAGTGAAGGTTTCCATTGCGTCAGGGTTCATAGCCGCGATTCGCTCCAGCAGCGGCATCATTCCGCCGCAAGTGTGATAGACGATTCTCTGACCAGCCTCGTGGGCTGTCGCAATGATCTCGGAGTCGTACGGCGCAACAAACTCGTCAAAGATGCGCGGGGAGATGACCGTCGACGAGGCATCTCCTCCACCCAGTTCGATCAAATCATATGCCGCCCCCTTTAGGGATCGGGTATACACCAATTTGCGCTGCTGCAAAATGCGTAACAGGCTATGAACCCAAGCCGGATCATCATAACTCTCCATAATCAGCCGTTCGATTCCCACCAGACACGCTGCATCCTGCCAAGTGCCCGGCTGACCAAATACATCGAAGGTGCAAATGTGTCCGCGGATAATTCCCTGCTCGCCGAATAGTTCCGCTTGGCTGTTGACCTCTTCCACGCTGCACTTCGGCGCAGTGGCGTACTCTCCGATCAGGTCAATATCCGACTTCTTCTTAATGAGATGCTCGGCAACCCAGGTAGTGTGTTCATGAGATTGAAGAACCATGGAGAGTTCACCTCGGGGCGTGACAAAGCGATAGCGCATAGTCGGCCATCCCTGCCCAGGTATCGGCTCCGTGAAGACCCGCCACCGGTCCGTTGCGACCCGGCGCGCTTCCAGAAAGCCCGGCTCCCCCTGCAAGGGGTCAAGAAACTCTCCCTCTGATTCTTCAGGTCGGTGTGCCACAACCCATCGGATTGCATCCAGACCGAAGCGGGCAAAGAATTCCTCGCTGGAAGCATCAGCGAGGTATTTTTTGAGGAACGTATCCATGACGTGATGTGTGGTCACGGGCAAGCGGTCAGGTCGATCACCGTTTAGAGAACAGATCATGCGTTGTTTGGAGGTCATGACGGTCGAAGAGTAGCCTTTATCAAGAAAAAATCCACTTACCTAACAACTAGTCTTTTTTCAATCTCCGGAGGGGGTTCGTTTGAATAGCCGTGGGCTGAGCGCAGCTGCGATTCCCTCCCCTGAAAACGGCCTTAGCTTACCATTCCTATTCACGATTCCCAAGATGCAATGGTCGGTGAGGTATGGCAGGATACAAGAGATGGAGGGTCTCCTCCTTCTACGGATAAGTCAGCTATTTACTGAAGTGTGTCTGGTTTATGTTTTCGCTGGATAGTCAATCGGGACGAAGAGAGGACAGACTATGAGGAGAATGTGTCGGTCACTTGTCAGAGTATCCATAATAATTCCGCTGTATCTCGCCTGGAGATTGCCGAGCCCAGGGCAGGTTTTCGGTCAGGAGTGGGCAGATCCAACTTCAGCTCAACCGGTCTTAGCACAAGGGTCATCGGTCAAATCCGAAGTTTCTCCAGGGGCACTTGAAATGGCAAGACTGCTCGGGATCGAGCCGTTGGGAGAGCGGCTGATTGAGTTGCGCAATTCAACCGAAACTATTCAAGGGGATTCTGTCCAGAATGAGCAATTCAGGTTACGGCAGGAAATTACTGAAGCGGTGATGACGGCCTCCCTCGAAGTCGATGGCGTCTTTTCCGAGATTGACTATGAAATTGCCCAGGTCAATGAAGCTCTGGTCATCCTGGAATCCAGGCGTGACCATGCACTTGCTGTCAACACCATAGCGAATTTCCTGACTGCGGGAGGCATGGGTATTGCCAGTTCTCTTCTCCAGATGCATGAGAATACCGCAATTTTGGGTAATGCGATTGGAGCATCGTCAGGAGGGCTTTCCATTTTGCTCTCTGTAGTTGGGATTCACCAGCAGCGAGGCGGCCGACGGGCTCCCGTCAACTCACCCAACATGCTGGCGCGGATATTCGACCGCGAACCTGAATTTCACAGTGAGTATCCCGAAATCGTGTGGGCCTATCTTAACGCTGTTCCTCCCAATGTCGGCGGCACAGAAACCCGTCGTCAGCAGTTGATCCGCGAGTGGACTGAAGAAGGCCGCCTTGGAAAGCCAGACTCGGCAGCCACGTGCCAAAAGATCGAATACCTGGCCAGCGGCCGATCTTCGGGCAAGGCATTGTCTATCGACCTGCTCTTGGATCGGGCGGCTATGTTGCAGGACGTACGTGCACAGACCTCCCTGATGAAACGTGATCTGTCCAGACTTATGGCGACCCTACGCCCACGATAGCGGAGGGTTGGTGTCTGATTAGCCTCTTCGTCTGCAATTCGACACTTCAAAATGGGCAGGATGGATTCCGGATTTGAGCAATTATGGTTAGACTCCCGCTCTCATGAAAATCCCAGTTTTGGTAGCCACGACAAACCGCTTCTGGTTTGTCGTGGGCTTTTGACCACATATGAGAAGCCCACGATGAATTCAGAGTGTGAATTCATCGTGGCTACCCCTGCCATTTTCATCGACCATGGTGACGCCCTCGTCCCATCCTCCAGTATTTTCATCCGCGGGGATGAGCATAAATAAGCCCCTGGCTCGCTTTCATGAACTCCTCCATCACATAGGTTTCCAGTTTTGATATGCTCTGGACAAGCGGTGCGCTAATCTTCGGCGAGGATTAACCGAGACGGAGAGTCACCGGCAAAATATGCGTTCGCGCTACTGCCTTTTAGGCGGAGTACTTTTCCTGGTAAGCCTTGGGAGGGGATTCCCGCTGGCGAAAATGGTCTTATCGGAAGATCGTTCCGGTCCTGAACAGGTCTTCCAAGATGGGAAGAAATACCTTGCTGAAGGGCACCTCGCCGAAGCCATTGCCGCTTTCACCCGGCTCAAACAGATGGACCCCTTGAAGCCTCGGGCCTATTTCTTTTTGGGCGTCACGTTAGCTGAGTCCGGGCATCTGAATGCGGCTGCGGCCGAACTTTCGGAAGCCGTGCGACTTGGGCCGGAACAGCCTGAACCCGCTCTTGCCCTGGGAAATATCTTGGCTCGCCTGGGCCAGAAACATCAGGCGTGGAAATAAATCCCGACAAGTTTGCCGCAAAGTACACGACAGCGA
>DATKMG010000260.1:0-2616 GCA_035541995.1 Terriglobia bacterium | reverse complement strand
ATGTCCGACTCCTGGGAGTGTTCCCCGAGCCATGTCATTTGGAAAGGGTACTTGACGTAACGCTCGTCCTCATCAAATATCACCACTATGGAACCGAACTCGGTCCCGCCTTCCTCGTTAGTCTTCACGTAGAGCCGTTTTTCGTAGAACCTCCTCAGAGTCTCCCGGATATCCGGCCCACCACCAAAGTCCGCCACGAACGGTTCAGAATCGGTTTGAGAGGTCTGGAGCAAATGATTTGCGTGCTTCATCAGGGTTGTGCCCCAACGTTCCACTTCCACATCCTCCGGAGGATAAGAACATATGTCCACATCGCCCGGATCTGCCGTTTCCCACGTTCGTTTGAGATGTTCCTTCCATTTGGTGGTGTTCACCGCCTTCATTCGATATTTCCTGGAATGGTGGAAAAATGTCCGTAGTTTCTTATGTAGAACTATCCTGTGGCCGTGAAACATCAAGCTGTCTTCATCCAGAAGGATAGTTCCCGGATCCATAGGATCGTTGGACCACTCATAATCCGACAGAAACGCATGGACGTGGTAAGCGAAATCCTCATCCATTGCTGAACGCGCAGCGGCAACCAGATGATAGAGGTCGGGCAAAAGCAGCTTTTTATGGGAGAGCCATTTGCGAAGGAATTTTGCCCAGGTAAGCCTGACGTACTCGGGAACCGCCTGATGAGTCTCACGGGTAAAGTATTCGGCTGCGGCCTTCATCAGCATAAGTATCATGTCATGACGATTCTCGGGCGGGGGATCATCGGGACTTTGGCGCCAGTTCTCGAATGCCTCGGTGATCCTGGGTATCTCGGAAAACCCTTTCTTGAGCGAATCCGGATGAAGCGGAGCAGCTACGGCTGCAGATACGCCTGTCTTCATGAGCGGCACGGCCTGCGATCTCGTGAGCAACCGTGCAATACCGGGAATATGGGCCAGGCCGCCCACAAACAGCACTTTGTCATAGTTTTTGGATGCCTCCTGCAGGCCGGCTGCCATGAAGATCTCCCGTTTCGTGTTATCGGAATCGTTCGCCAAGGGTTTATTGAGCTTGGAAAGGAAATCAAAGAATGCCTTTTGACCGATGGAATCCAGTAAATAGGCATCCGGCAGTCTGTCCTGGAACAAAGGATACCTCAGAGATAACGGGTCAATGAACCGGAGGGGAATATCGTTTTCCAGAGCAGACCGGGCTGCTTCCTGTACTCCATCCGATCCCTCAATAATGAGCACTGAATTCTCTTTGGCCGCGGTTTCATAGAGAATCACAGAGTGATAAGGCAACCGCCTCAAGGCCAAAGAAATCTCGCTGCGGAGCGCCTGCGGAAGCTCCACGCAAATGCAGTCCGGTTTTTCCTTTCTGATGTATTTGTTCACCAGAACGGCGAATTCGACGCGAAAATGGAGAACTCCGATCAGAGTGACGTTCTCGAATCTGACGAGGTCAGACCAGTTTTGGCCCATCAAGCGAGGCACGACTGTCTCCGGTAATCTGAAGTATCGATTGATCAAGGGCCATTCTCAACCCGAGGTTTGGGTTGAACCTGATGAGTCTGTGCGCGTATCGGGCGATATTGAGACCGTCGCGTATGCTCAGATCTTCGTCCTCGGCGTGAGATTTCTGGAGTACATCGACCACCTGTTGAATCAGTTCATCCGAAGGACCGTCAAGCTTTCCTCTTAGGATACGGAACTCTTCCTCGCGTGTCGGATAATCCATGTGCACGGCGGGTTGCAGCCTGGAGAATATGTATTCGGGTACCTCGAAAGTGGAAGCATCCTCATTCATGGTGACACAAATCCTGAACGCGGGGCCGGCTTTGATCTGGACCCCCGCGACTATGCTGTAGACGCTTCTGCGCATGTCGAGTAACGGAGCAATAGAGGCCCAGCTCTTCTCACTCATACGATTTCCTTCATCTAGAAGGCATATTCCACCTCTAACCATGGCAGAAACTAGAGGAGAAGCTACGTAGCGGATCTTCCCATTGTCGGCTATCACAGGGGAGATGATTAGATCTTCGGGTTTGGTGTCAACTGTACACTGGTATATATAAAGGTCCTGCCGCATTTTTTTGGCAGCGGTGATCGCCAACGAAGTCTTGCCCACGCCCGGCTTGCCGAGGATTCTTGGCTGCATCGGAGGATCAATGCCGTCGTCGGACCATGCAGCCAGAAGTTGCGCGAGTGGCTCTTCCATCCCCACCCACTCGACATCCAGCTCAGGCGGGTCCACAAGGTGAATTTCCACGCCTTTTATTGTTAATGTTTCCGATTTCTGTTTCATTTGCCACCATCACCCGCTCTGTGTTCCAAGCTACAAGAATTCTAAGGGAGCCGGCAAAAACTGTCAACAATGCGCTTCTGATCCAAGTTGAGGGGAAAAAGTCCGTAGGAGGCCAACTCTCCTGAGGCATGGGATGTGATTTCACAAGGTTATCACCCTCCCCCTGCCCCCTCCCGTCAAGGGAGGGGATCAGGAAAACCCTCTCTCCTTGCGGGAGAGGGAAGGGAGAGGGGGCTTTGGAGCCCGCCAAACACCCACAAGTTAGCGCCTATGGCAAGCAGCCGGCGCCTCCTCAGTCCGCAGTTTCTTCACCGTTCCAGTATGTGTGCGAGA
>DATKMG010000259.1:0-4326 GCA_035541995.1 Terriglobia bacterium | reverse complement strand
TCTTTCCAGATTCCCGGGGCGTGCCGCTGAAGGTCCGATTGGAAAATCGGTCCGATTCTGGAAAGGCGAGAAGCCATGAAGGTCCAAACTCGGATCAACTTGTCCACGAAGTCTAGAGTATCATCGCGTAAAGTCCCTTCAATCGTCCGCTCCACCTCTTGGGTCATCTGCTTCAGCCCTTCGCGCAACAGTTCCTCTTTGCTGGTGAAGTGCTCATACAGGGTTCTCTTGCTGATCCCTAGATCACGGGCAATTTCGTCCATGGTGACTCGAGTGAACCCGAGCTGAAAGAACTTATCGCGGGCGATTTCAAGGATCCGACTTTTCGTCAGCGTGTTTTCGTGTTTGATCATGGTACGCAAAAAACCATTGTGGTTTTCTAAGTTTTTAATTTAAGCATCTCCTTGCTGCCTGTCAAGATAATTCTCTCTGTCTTCACAAAAATCAGTCCAATTGATTGCTGATATGGGGCACCTGAGATTAGATATTTTTAGGGGGCGCCTTCTAGTGTTGTGGAGTGCAGCAGCAGAGCGTGGGATCGTGGTCCCACGAGGCGACGGCGCCTTGGCTCGGAGTGGCCAAACAGGATTTGGATCAACGATTCGAGAGAGCTGGTTGCTCGAGTTCAAAGCGGTGTCGCGGGCGGAATGCTTTTCCGCGCTTGCCACCGCACTCCAAAAATATTCCCCACCCGAATTTGCATGGACCTGTGAAACATAATCTGTGACCTTGTGGTTCTTTAAGAGTTATAGTTCACGTGCGGGGCGATGGCGAGGAAACAACAAAGGTTCGGCTGGACCATGCCTGCGCCCTTGAATTGAGGAAGGTGTCCATGGATTTCGTGCTAACCCCTGAGGAGACGCGTGTTCTGGGCTGTTTGATCGAGAAGCAAATCACCACTCCGGAATACTATCCACTCACCCTGAATGGGTTGATCAATGCCTGCAACCAGAAATCCAACCGCGATCCGGTAGTAACTTACGAGGAAATGACCGTCCTGAGGGCATTGGATGCGCTGAGGGAAAAGAAACTGGCCCGAATGGTCAGCATGGCGGAAAGCCGTGTAGCCAAGTACCGGCAGGTTTTTACCGACACAGCTAATCTGACTGAACAAGGGTTGGGTTTGCTTTGTGTTTTGATGCTTCGAGGGCCTCAGACGGTTGGGGAATTGAGAACCCGCACCGAGAGGCTCTGCCCTTTCAGCAATCTTGAGGAGGTAGAGAAGGCTTTGCAGCAGCTCATAGAGCGGGAACCGGAGCCGCTGGTCGCCCTGCTGCCGCGGCAGGTGGGGTTTAAGGAGCCGCGGTACGCTCAGCTGCTTGGCGGCGAACTGTCTGGAGAGGCATTAACTGACTTCGCGGCCCCTCCTCCAGGCCGGTCGTCCGCGACAGACCGGGTTGCCCTGCTGGAGGCCGAAATCGAGAGCCTTCGCCAGAATCTTCTTGACCTGCAACAGCAGTTCAGGGAATTCAAGAAGCAGTTTGAATGAATCCTGAACCTTGCCGAAGACTCGACCTGGGTACAATGTCCATCTGGGGATGGAGCCAAGAAAAGGGCCGGCCCCACATTGGAATCGGCACAACGGTGGATCGGTGTCATTCTCCTCAATTCAAACTATCAATAATTAAGGTCTGACTCTCATATCCCCGTCTCCTTAGTGAAAGGCGCGAAACAATGACACAACTGCTTGCAAGTGCTCACCCACGCAAGAATTTTTTCGTCCAGATGTTCACGAAGATCTGTCGCTCGAAGACTGCGTGCTAGATTTGATTGATAACTCAGTTGACGGATTCATCCGAAGTCGACAACTTCGATTATCTGAAATCGCCAGAGGAATACTGGAGAAAAAAAAGGTGAAGGGACGCATATCGCACTTGCCGACCATTCACGTTTCGCTATCTGAGAAGGCCTTTGAGATTCAGGACAATTGTGGCGGCATTGACTTAGATGATGCGCTAACTGAGGCGTTCAACTTCGGCCATCCAATAGGGTGGAAAAGTGAATCCCTCGGTGTATATGGAGTGGGTCTCAAGCGGGCACTTTTCAAGCTCGGAGATCACTTCGAAATCTCATCAAAGACTCTTAAGAATGGGTTCCGCTGCGAACTAGATGTCAGCCAATGGGTCAAGAATGACGAGTCGCTAAAAGATTGGGAAATCCCTATCACAGAACAACCTCAAGCCGCCTCCCTTAGTAGTGCAGGCACAAAAATATGCGTAGACCGTCTACATGAGGAGGTAATATCACGCATAAAAACCGGCACAGTTGAATCAAGTTTATGTCGATTCATAGCCACAACGTTTTGTTTCTTCCTGGAGAGGTACGTCAGGATTCTGGTAAATGGACAGAAGGTAGAGCCTGCACCTATACCAACTTCAAAGCCGTCTCGTGGCAGTATTTCTTTTGAGCGGATTGCCGATGACGGAGTCCAAATCCGTGTTATTGCAACGATTGCCGCACAGGACGATACCAGGCACTTCGACCAAACAAGAGCCGGATGGTATGTGGTGTGCAACGGGCGTGTTGTTCTTTCAGCGGACAAGAGCGATATAACAGGATGGGGCATACCTCCGATGCCCACTTTTCAACCCAAATTCAGAAGCTTCGTGGGAGTGGTTTTCTTCGAATCCTCAGATCCAATGCTTTAGATGCTAATCATGTTAGAGCAAAAAGGCTCCAAACTGGGGGGGTGCTTCCTTGACTTGTGCCTGGTCGATATGTCCACATATCCAGCATGCTAATCCACATTCATTTTTCAAAGCCTGTCCCCCTCCCCCTGTATGTATGAAGGTTTAGTCTCTCTTTTTTGCAGCTCCCCTTAGCCGCCTGCCTGATGCCTTGACTCGCGGCACCCGAAGAAAATAAGCTTATCGCCAATCGGTCTTGAGAACTATCACCGGATGGCGTACCATCGTCTAAATGTGGAATAGGTCGCTTGGTTTTCCGATGTTGAGGAAGAAAGGTAAGGATTTCACGGTGAAGGCGTTAGAACAGATGTGCTTCAATTTCGAGGCCTTCATGGAGGGCTGCAAAGAGAGATCTCCTTTCTTTGTCTCGGATTTGGGAGTCCTTTTTTCCGACGACTGTTTGAATATTCTCCCCTCAATCAAAGATGATGTGGTCAATACGATATTTGCCGATCCCCCATTCAACTTAGGCAAGAAGTACGGCAGACGTACGAACGACCAAAAATCCGAACTAGAATACATTGGCTGGTGCCACCAATGGTTGAAGCAGTGTGTCCGAATTATTAAGCCAGGCGGGGCTTTGTTCCTCTACAATCTGCCGAAATGGAATATCCTGCTGGGATGCTACCTTGCTGAACTGGGAATGGAATTCCGGCACTGGATTGCCATAGAAATAAGTGCCTGCCTTCCCATTCCTGGCCGTTTGCACCCAAGCCACTATAGTCTTCTTTATTACACCAAGGGAAAGCCGGCTGTCTTCCGGCGAATCAGGACTCCTATCCAAAAATGCAGGCACTGCGGAGGTGAGGTCAAGGACTATGGTGGCCATCGCGGTGCAATGAATCCCAATGGAGTCACACTTAAAGATGTTTGGACCGACATCCCTCCGGTTCGTCATTGGAAATACAAATCGAAAGAAAGGCAGTCGAATGCGCTGTCATCCAAGATTCTTGATCGGGTCATAGAAATGAGCACAAGGCCTGGGGATCTGGTTTTGGACCCCTTCGGTGGAAGTGGGACCACTTTTGCCGTCTGCGAAGCCAGACGTAGGCGCTGGATTGGTGTTGAAATTGACTTTGCGGAAGATATCAAAAAGAGGCTGACAACCGGGCTCATCCAGATCCATAACAATGGAGATTTTGTGGAAGATTAGCCGGCATTTTTTGGATTTGAAGATGCCACATCCATTCCCACCCATTTCTTCTGTTCTTGATTGCTATGTATGGACAAAAAACTTCAACCCTGCAGGCTAAAGATTTATTGAGCAAGAGCATTGCCCAGCGACTGTTCCCTGTACATTTGGAATTAATCTCCGGCATTCACGAGGTCTATGAACTCGAACTGGCTCATCTGGAGAGCCAATTGCTGAACGATGAAGAATTGATTCAAAATAGCGCCTATTTTTCCCGAGTTCATGATCAATTCACCCGTCACTTTCTGATCTGCAGTGGCAAACCAGTAAAGCTGCCCCAGCATTCTTCTTCGCGGCTGAGGACATTTTTCCAAACCAAACAGTTCAAGACCGGCTATGCCACCCACGGACTGTTCCCTTACCGGGGGAAATTCCATCCCCAAATGATCAAAGGCCTAATCAATGCCATGTGCATAAAAAAGGGCGACACCCTTTTGGATCCGATGA
>DATKMG010000258.1:0-4872 GCA_035541995.1 Terriglobia bacterium | reverse complement strand
TCTACCTTTCCCTTCCCTTCCACGTCCTTGATATCAGTTATTGGAGCCTCTATGCAGGTACCTGGGCCTGGATCTGGTTCCCTCTCATTCTGCTTTTCTTGGACCGGATACTCACTCTTGATCCCAATCCCACACTCGCACTTTGTAGTTTTTCGTTTTGCTACGCCGGATTGGTCCTGACACACCTCGTATCCGCCTATCTGTTTAGTGTCGTCATCCTTGCGTATGTCGTCTTTCACTTGCGGGGGCCGATCAAGGCACGGGTTGTTTGGCGGTCAGTTCTTGGAGTTCTTCTGGGGGTGGGAGTGGCTGCCTATTTCCTCTGGCCCGCGATCATAGAACGGCCATTAGTACACCTTGAGTACAGCACGCTCCTGCCTGAGTTCAACTTCAGAAATACGTTTCTTTTCTTCCCAGACCCTATTCTCATGTCTGCAGACTCATTTCTGGCCCGGACTATTCCGCTATTGCGCTGGATTGCGCTGCTCCAAGTGAGTTTGGTACTGGTTAGTCTTGCGATCATCCTGAAGATCCATGAAAAGAGATCGCGAGCTCGAAAGGCAGTTATTTGGGCAGGAGGAACGGCTTTGGGATGCCTTTTCTTGATGTCACGGCCTTCTGCCTGGATTTGGGACCTCTTGCCAGGCCTTCCACAGGTCCAATTTTCCACCCGATGGATGTCGATATTGACTCTGGCATCTGCCCTTGCAATCGGACTCGCTATGACGGCATATCCTGAAACCTCGCCATCCACGGGGATCAAATGGTTAAAGCTTAGTCATTTTTCCCTTTGTCTGGGAGCATGCTTTTTCTCGGTGGTGATTGTCATGAGTGGGTGTTTTCTAGGAGAAGATGAGGAAAAGCTGGCGATTGCCAATTTCAATAATGCTCCTGAGTACAACCCTAAAGTCATGCCGAACTGGAAGCAAAGGACGATTGAGACGCGAGATCCCGTAGTTGCCGTTCTTCAAGGAAATGCTCAGATCAGGGTTAATCAATGGCAGGCCCAATCGCGACGTATCCACGTGGATGCAGAGGGACCAGTCCGCTTGAGGCTAAGGTTATTCAATTATCCAGGCTGGGTCATCAAGGGCAACAATGGGAGGCTCACTCCGACAGATGACTCCTGTACGGGGGGAATGGTGATTGATCTTGATCCTGGACTCCATGATCTCCATGTCGAATTTACCGAAACCTGGTGGCGGCGAATTTCATTGCTTGTCTCTATGGTAACGGTTTTAACCTTGATTGTTGGTCAGACCTGCAGCTACTTGCAATCTAAGGAGATTTCGAATCCGATAGGTGCAGAGGACAATCTCAAAAACAAAGGGACTCATTAATGCAAGGACGAGAATTGGGGGCATTCCCTTCGACCAATTGTGCCACCACCAAAAATCGAGAGAAGGAGTTAGTCCATCCATTGCGATGCATGAATTCCCCGCCAGCCAATGATTTTGTCTGGTCAGACCTAGCATCTGTCCCACCTCCGCAAAACGGTCAACAAGCGGTGAAAAACGAGGATTGAGGTAAATTGCCATTGGATAACGGTAAGTCTCAACGTCTTGGATGATTCCTAAGCGAAGCAGTCTGAAGTAGTGCAAATTCATATCGACCATTACAGCTGTCAACTGGATCGTGCAGCTGAGTCCGATCAGGATTCCTCTCATGCGGGACCAGTAGACGTTTTTTTGATACTCCATTTTCCCCCTTGCTGAGCCTATCGCAAGAATCCAAAGTGGCATCAAGAATGTCAGATATCTCGGTCCCCAGGCGAGGTCGCCATGCCAGGCAACGTACGTGGAAAAGAAAACTGTGTACATGACGGTTGCCGAAAACGTAAGAACTGCGATCGGTCTATTACGATGGTAAAAGACCCTTGAGGCGAAGATACCCAGGATTAGGAGGGGGCAATACACAAATACCCCTTTACCAGGACTGAACAATTCTCCAATAAACCCCAGGTATGCCGGGTTACTAAAATTGCTGATGCCCCTCTGTCTTGCCCAAACGGAGTAGCCGGCCTCAATCGATGATCCAAATCGGATCTGGTTATACCAAAAAACAAGTCCCAAGAATGGGGCGAATCCAGCAAAGAACAGTGCAACCGGCTTTAGCAACCGGGCAAATGACAGTTGTCTGGGGCTCCCCTGAACAAACGCCATGCTTGCCATCAATGCCAAAGGAATCAGCCACAACACGGCAGTGACCCGCGTCAAGACTGCCAACCCCAACGAGGCTCCAGCGAGCAAAAGGGATCCGCGCTTCTTGTCTTGCAGGAAAATGAAAACCCAATAAATGCTCAATATGCAAGACAAGGTCTCCAGGCTGTGGTCAAAAGGACTTTTCGATTCTGGCCACATCTGCGTACAAAGGCCCGCCATTAAACTAACGAATGTGGCTGTGCCAATAGAGTAACCAATCCGCAGGCCCAATAGGAAAAGCACCGAACAGGATGCCGCAGTGACCAACGGGCCCATCATCGAAATCATGAATTTTGGATTTCCTGTCCATTTGCCGAGATAAAAGAACGGAGCAGCCAACACCGACTGCCCCAAACCGTGGTTCGTATAGTAACATCCGTCTCTTCCCTGTATCCCCCATTTCCTTCCAATTTCAGCAGGCAAATCGAAGGTGCCTTTTTCAATCAGACTCTGGGTAATCGCAAAACGGATCATTCCGTCATCCGTGACATCAACAGAATTCCCGGAAGCGGTGAGTATGTATACGCAGGTCAGAAGGAGGAACAGGTTTACAGCTAGCTTTCGAGTTCGCTCCGAATGTTGAATGTTTCTGACCGGACACTTTTTGATCATTTGGTTTGCGTGACCTTCCACGGTCATTACCCTGACAGTCCTCATCAAGTTCTGGACTATATATCGGCGAGAGTAGTCTTTGGATGAACTGGCACATGGCCAATTGCAAGTAGCCACTCCATGGTAGTCGCTGCGGGTACAACGAGCGAGCTTTGCCTGACCGACTATGATGGAGTTGCTCCTTTGCTATCTTCTCGGGGCATTCGGTTAAAGGATTGCATCTCAGATGAACATATCTAAGGAATCGGACGGAAGATCCCGAAACAGATGACGTCCCTTCCAGAAGGGCGAATGACCTTCTAGTAGCAGGCGGTGGTAAGGAAATTCCTGTCATGAAATGCCTTGTAATCATGCCCACATACAATGAGAAGGAAAACGCTCCGAAGTTGATTTCAGCGGTGTTAGCAGTCAACCCGGTCCTGGACGTTCTGGTTGTGGACGACAACAGCCCCGATGGAACAGCAGTCACGATAGGCGGCCTAATGAAAGACCTCCGCCTGCCCTCTCAAAATGTCTTTTTGGAAACTCGCCCCAAAAAGCTCGGACTTGGCAGTGCTTATAGTGGAGGATTCAAGTGGGGTCTTGATCGAGGGTATGAGTTTTTAATTCAAATGGATGCGGATTGGAGTCACCACCCCAAATACCTGACCGAGATGCTCAGCAAATCCACTCTTGCTGATTTCGTGATAGGGTCGCGATATGTGAGGGGTGGAGGCACAATGGGATGGGGGTTGTTCCGGAGGTTGCTCTCACGGTTTGGTAGCTTTTACGCAAGATCGATTCTGGGAACCAGCATTCACGACTTCACGGGAGGATTTAACGGCTGGCGTGCCGAAGTGCTGAGAGAGATCGGGACCGATACTCTGGCAAGTGACGGCTATAGTTTTCAAATCGAACTCAAGTTTCTAGCCGCCAAACTCGGTTTTTCACATCTTGAATTCCCAATCATTTTTGAGGAGAGAAGAAATGGGCAAAGCAAGATGTCACCAACAATCGTACACGAGGCCATTTGGCGCGTATGGTGGCTCAGGTTTCATCGATTCTCTCTTGGTTCAGTTCGGAAAAGAGAGACACTCCGCAATCCTGATTTGAGGAATTTCTGATTATTACTTTGTATCAATAGCTTCAATTAGAACGCCGCTCTGCTACATCCATGACTGTCCAAGAAAGCCAAATGGTTCCAAACTTAGCCAGGTGGCTTCTCCCCTCGCTGAAAGACTTACTGTTCCTGCTGTTTCTGTTCATTCTCATGACACCCACCAATAGTAATGTGCTTTCGGATGCCGATACGGGCTGGCATATCCGGAACGGCGAGCACCTGCTGCAGACCAGAAACTGGGTTTACACTGATGTCTTCTCTTATTCACACTTAGGAGGGCGATGGTATGCCTGGGAGTGGTTAGCAGACTTGACAATGGCGCTCATCCATCAATTCACAGGGCTGAATGGAATTGTCATCTGGGCCAATTTGACCATTGCTCTTACGTTCACCTGGCTTTTCGGCTGGCTGGTCCAAAGGGGAGCTGATGTCTTCTTTTCCCTGACCTTTACGTTGATCGGAGGGTTTGCAGCCTCCCTACACTGGCTGGCAAGGCCTCATCTGTTTACACTGTTGTTCACTCTTATTCTGTACATGCAATTGGAGGGAATCCAAGCCCGGGGAACAGGAAAGCGGCTATGGATGTTGCCCGCGCTCTTTGTGGTTTGGGTGAATCTTCATCCAGGTTTTGTAGTTGGGTTGGTCCTTCTGGCCATCTATGGGATTGGAAATCTCCTTTCAATTAAAATTTGGAGGGACGCACAGATCCAAGTCGAAAACAAGAAGAGAGCCAAGTTGTTTTTTATGCTGTTCATTGTTTGTATTTTGGCTAGCTTAATCAACCCTTATGGAGCAAGCCTTTACGGGCACATAGGGAGTTCGTTTCTTCATTCCAGTTTCCTAGCCGACCACATAAATGAATGGGCGTCACCGGACTTTCATACGACAGTGACCAAAGCCTATGAATTTCTCCTCCTTAGCAGCATTGTTGTAATGGGAATTTCCTTCCGGCGTGTCACT
>DATKMG010000257.1:0-8291 GCA_035541995.1 Terriglobia bacterium | reverse complement strand
ATAGACTCGTTGGCTGCGGTAGAGGGTCCGTTTACTACAATGAACTTCGATTTATGTTGAAAGCGGTCTTCCCGGGTTATATTCGAGACTTCTCCCCTCTCCCAGGCCATTTCCCTCTGCCGGACATGATCGAGTAAAACGGAGCGGTTGTCTGAAACGCTCTCAAGAATAGTGCCTCCTCCTGCAATTTCATAATTATCCACAACCACAAAACGGCCAGTGGCTTCAATTTCTTGAAAGAGGTCAAAAGCGACGGGCTTGGTGGTTTCAAGGATACACTCAGCCACATCGTGCCGGTCCACTTGCTGTTTCTTTTCGTCAGTTGTGAGGTCGACAGCGTCGAGTACTCGAAGGATTTCGGCCAGCCGTACTGAGGCCCTCGCTGTAGCCAGTTTCAACTTGTATCGCCGCCCACGAATCATGGGCGCCCGGCCCATCCAAAAAAGGTTAACACGGAAACGGGTGCTGATTCGGGGCAATGGCCCACTAGCTTTGCACATCAACTCTCCCGGTCTGATGTAAAGCTCGTCAGTCAATGTAAACCCTGTGGCGAGACCTGCCTCAATCTCTGTTTGAGCAGGCGCGCTGAATGCTTCAATGGATGCTATTGAGGATTGTTTGAATGAGGGGAGAAACACGACCCGTTCGCCCAGACGGATGGAGCCAGTCTCCACCAACCCTGCCAGGATGCGGCGCTGATCCTGGTCTTCGGTGAATTTGTAAACATCCTGAATCGGGCACCGGAAAGGCTTTTGGTTCAGTTCCCTTTCTCTTGAAAAAGAATCCAGATATTCCAACACCGTCTTTCCCGCGTACCAGGAGGCCCGGGTCACGATATTTTCGCCCTTCGTCGCGCAGACGGGGATAGAATCAATTGGATTGATGCCAACTCCGCGAAGGAATTGCTGGTAGTCCTTCCGGATCGATTCGAAGACCGGCAAATCGTATCCCACCAAGTCCATCTTGTTCACCAGGACCAAGACCTGCCGGATTCCCAGCATCGACAGAAGATAGCCGTGCCGGCGCGAGTTTTCCTGGATCCCTTCCTGGGCGTCTATGACAAGCAGTGCAGCCTCCGCACGGGCCGCCCCGGTCACCATGTTTTTCAGAAACTCCACATGCCCTGGCGCATCGATGATGATGTAATCACGGCGCGGAGTCTTGAAAAAGCAACGCGCCGTGTCAATCGTGATTCCCTGGGCCTGTTCATCCTTGAGGGCATCCAGCAGAAAGGCATACTCGAAGGGCCGGGCGTTCTGGCTGCACCGTACCTTGACCTGCTCCAGCTTACCCTCTGGCAGGGATCCGGTGTCGGCCATCAATCGGCCAATGACAGTGCTCTTGCCGTGGTCCACATGCCCTACCACGACAATGTTCATCTGTTCTCTGGATGTTACTGGGCGGTTGTGCAAACCTGCTTCAATTGAGATCCCCTCGCGGTTAGTTATCGCGCTGGTATCTGAGGTATTGACTGCCATCACATGTATCCATCCTTGCGCAGTGTCTCCAGGCCTCCGCCGTCGTCTTTGTCTTGTTCCCGTCCCGACCGCTCTGCAATGTGGGCAAATTTGCCGCTGCGCAGTTCTACGATGATCTCGGGGACACTTCGGGCTTCCGAATCTACGGGACTTGTGCACGGATGACATCCGAGAGAACGGTAGCGCTGGCCTTTCCCGTTGTTGAGATAGAGGGGAACCACGGGGATTTTCTCCCGCTCAATGTACTCCCAGATGTTCAGTTCAGTCCAATCCAGCAGGGGATGGATGCGGACATGAGTTCCGGGAGCAAAATCAGTTTTGAACTGGTTCCACAGCTCTGGAGGTTGGTCCCCCACATCCCATTCGTTGTATCTGTCGCGCGGCGAGAAGTAGCGTTCCTTAGAGCGACTACCTTCCTCGTCAGCGCGGACTCCGACAATGACACCCGTGAAGGGCTCGCGATTTTCGTCCAGCACATATTTCCCCTGACTGTGGTCCATGCGAAAACGGGGCCATTCTCCTGAGAGAGTGTGCTTGAGTGCCTCACTTTTGAGATTACGACAACAGGTCAACCGATCGACGTTGCCGTCCGGAAATGTGCGTTTCTGACTGAGTGCCTCACGGTTTTCTCCGTAAATCATGTTGAGCTTCCATTCCAGGGCTAGCCGGTCACGATAGGCAATCATCTCCGGAATTTTGAAATGAGTATCAATGTGCACCAGGGGCATCGGGACATGTCCGAAAAAGGCCTTCCGTGCCAGCCACACCAGGACCGTGCTATCCTTGCCTATAGACCACAACATACAGAGGTTTTTGAAATCCCGGTAAGCCTCTCGAAGGATATAGACGCTCTTGGTTTCCAGCTTTTTCAGATGATCCATTAGCATTTTCCTCAAAGCCCACGGAGTGGGCGAAGGAGAGTAGCCCAGGGCAAAGCGAGCGATTTCTTGCGAGCGACGCCCTGGGTCACCGTAAACCCCGACACTTACTCCTCGATCAGGCGCGGGGAGTCTGCCCGCGCCTGATCGAGGAGTTGAGTTCTATTTCGGAATCCTATTCCCAGGGCATGGCGGGCGGCGGTGCCCGCCGGCACCTCGCCTGCCGGCTCCCGTTTCTCGCCCGCTGTGCCCTGGACTATTTTCTTATGGCCATTCAGGCCATTTTCATGGAAGCGTTCTCCCATCCGCAGTATCAGAACCATCAGGCTGCCTCTCGAAGAAACCTCTGCAATTCTTCGAGGATTCTTGCCTGGGTGCTTTGATATCCCTCGTTCCTGAAGATTGCTAAAAGATCACCATCCAGCAAGCGTTGATAGAATGCTCTTCGCTGGTTGAACTCGGTCAACTGTTTTTTGACGATAGTCCGAGTTTCTCCGAGCAGCTCCAGGTAAGGGGCATATTCGGGTCCAATTTCAAGTTCCAACTGCTGGCGGAGCCGGCGGGCCAGGGCAGGGCACTTCCCGGAGGTGGAAACAGCAATCGTCAAGTCGCCTCGCTCCACAATTGCCGGTGCAATGAAGTTGCAATTCGCGGTCTGGTCGACCACATTGACCAAAATTCGGTGTTGCTCGGCAAATCGACGGATCGTCCCCCCTTCCTCCAGGCTGTCGCAGATTGCCACAATCAAGTACGCCTCCCGAGCTTCGTCAGCTCTGAAAGTAGAGAAGCGGCTAACCGTTGCTCCTGCCCGCCGAAGGATAGCTTCTTTTTCGTCAGCGATACGTCCCTGACCGATCACCATGCAGTGCCGACCTTGAATGTCTAAGAAAATGGGGAAATAGCGCATAATTACCTGGCTGTTTCGAGAATTCGGTTGGCTAAGGAAATCGTTAGTGGACGACAACAAAGCTGACAGAGTTGCGGGATTCCAATGCGGCACGCCCAGTCTCCGAAAGCCTCTTCAGCCATGCGATGTTTCCGGTAATTTGTGAAGAGCTCAGCGATAAGGTCCGCTAGCTGTTCCGATGGTACGTCCTCCTGGTAGAGCTGGGCCAAACGAGTTCCGCAAGCACTTCCGCCTACATAAACGTGATAGCCGTTGACACTCTTACCAATCAGTCCGATTTCGGCCACTGGGGGGCGGGAACAGGAATTAGGGCACCCCGCCATTCGCATCACGACTGCTTCATTACCGAACCCTCGCCTTTCCAATTCGGTCACCAATCCAGGCAGTCGCCTCTCCGCTTCCGAGATGGCCAGCCCGCAGGTGGGCAGAGCCGGACAGGCCATACTGCGTATGCGAAGCGGGGAGTATTCCTGTTCAGGTACAATCCCGAAATGGCGCAGTACTGACTGAATTTCCTGGACAGTGGTGCCGGCAATATCACAAAGGACCAGATCCTGACGGGGGGTCAACAGAATATTGGGGTGGAATCGTCCGGCAATCTCACGCAGGCCAGACTTGAATCCGGTTCCGTTGCAGTCCCTCACCCGTCCGTTTTCGACGAAAAGCCCCACATAGTGCAATTCCGAATTGTTCTGCCGATGCCAGCCCAGATGGGTCTCGCCGTGGCTTAGGACCATCGGTCGAGGCTCTAAGAGTTGTCTTTCCAATCGTGCTTCAACTTCCCTGCGGAAATCCATTATGCCCATTTCATCTACCAGGTACTTCAAACGGGCGTGCTTCCGGTTCTGCCGGTCTCCCAAGTCGCGCTCGGTCGCGACGATGGCTTCCACCACATCGACCATCTCCGCCGCCGACACCAGACAAAGGTGGGTGGCAAGCCGGGGATAGGTTTCCTTCTTGGCGTGGGTGCTGCCCAGTCCGCCCCCCACGAGGATATGGAAACCGATCAGTTGCAACTCCCGAAAAGCCGGGATAATTCCTATGTCGTTGGTGTAGACGTCCACGCAGTTATCGCGGGGATCGGCGATGGCAATTTTCAGTTTCCGGGGAAGGTAAACTTTTCCGTAAAGCGGTTCTTCAGTGACTGGTGTAAGAGATTCTCCATCCATCCAGATTTCGTAATAGGCCGTCGACCGGAACGCAAACCGCTGTGCAATTTGCCTGGCCCAGACTTGGCCATCAAAGCAGGAATCCTCGCGGATGGAGCTGACCGGACAGGCAAGGGTATTGCGGACACCGTCCCCGCAGGCACCGTAGGTCGAGATGAGTTGGGAATCTAAAAGCCGGATCAACTGGCGCAGGTTCCTCTTTCCAACTCCATGGAATTGAACGTCCTGCCGCGAAGTCAACCGGAGACTGTTGTTGCCATAAAGGTCTGCTGCACGGTCAAGAGCCAGCCATTGCTCCGGTGAGAACTTTCCTCCGCCCGGGTTCTTGATCCGGACCATGAACTGGTGAGCTTTATCCATTCTCAGTCTCGACCGTTCTTTTCGCTGGTCCCGATCCTCCTGTTGGTAGATTCCGTGAAACTTCAACAGTGCCGTGTTTTGGGCTGAGAAGGTCGGTCCTTCCTGGCTTAGCTCTTCCGCGATGGATCCCCGTAAGCCGCAGCTGTTTTCTTTAATCAGTTCGACTTTTGACTTCTCCTGGTTCTTGTTCATGAAGACGTCTCTCCTTCCGCAGGGATTCCAGATGCGGGGGCAGCAGCCACTAACCTGCCTTCTTTCCAATGCAAACCGCACTCTTTATGCTCAGAGCTTTCCCACCACCATCGTCCCGCTCGAATGTCTTCTCCCTTTTGAACTGCACGGGTGCAGCAAGCACATCCGATGGAAGGGAAACCCTGGTCATGGAGCGGATTGTAAGGCACGTTCCGAGAACCAACGTAACTCTTGACGTCGGTATCATTCCAATCTGCAAGAGGACTGATCTTGATTAACCTATTCGATTCATCCCATTCCACAAATTGCAGCCCGCTTCGGCTATCCGCCTGCCCCCGTCGTAAACCACAAATCCAGGCTTCAAGCCCTGAGAGAGCCCTCGTCAACGGCTGAACCTTCCGAATGAAGCAGCAGTGCTTTCGCAGTTCGACACTCTGCCGGAATAGATTGACTCCATGCTGGTTCACCATTTCCTCCACTTCGGGTCCTAGGGGCTGGCAGACGCGGATCTTCAATCCATAATGGGATTCTGTTCGCTCCAGCAAGTCATAGCTCTCTTGGAAAAGCCTCCCTGTGTCTAGCGTGAAAATCGGCAGTTTCGGGATCGAACGGGCAATCATGTCAGTCAACACCTGATCCTCCAAGCCCAGAGAAGAGGCGAATGCGATCCTGGGCTGGAAACTCTGCCAGGCCCAAAGCAGGATTTCCTCCGGTGAACGCCCCTCCAAGCTCGACTGCCAGATGTCTATCTCTTTTTCCCTTGTCATTTGAGTTTTCTTGTCATCGTTGCATCCAATCCGTTACTCTAGGAGCCCGACCTCACTCAGGACACCATCTGCTGAAAAGTGAGACCTGAGGGTCTCTGGCTCCTAAGCAGCTTCAACAGCCCAATAACCAAGTTGTTAGCTGGAATGACCGGGGTGCATCACGTATACTTCCTAGCCATAACTGCGCAGGGAAAAGAAATATGCATTTACTTGATCTACATAATCAAGTATAAGTAATTATGCTAACACGCAATCCAGGAATGTCAAGGACGATTCTTTGGGTAGCCATCCCTGGGCAAGAGGGATCTTATAATCCTGCCTATCTTGTCTTGTGGAATCTCACCTGAGATCAGACAAAAAAGGTAAAGCAGCCAGTTGCCATCAAAGCTACTGCCCAGACAAGATCCAGGTTGACCCAAGCCCTTCGTAGTAAAGACAAACCGAATTTTTCATACACCAAGAGGGCCAGCATGGCAGTAATCAGCAGGTATCCGAAGGTGTGAACTGCAGTCGCCAACAACCCGGTCGATAAGCCTCCAACAACTACTCCGTGATGATGATGTTGCCCGGAAGGCAAGTCCAAAGGTTGAGAATTCACTTCTGAGATCTTCAAAAGCACCGGCAATATCATTAAGCCGGCGCCGTGAGCCGAAGCCATCAGGAAGGACCAGATCGTCAGATCTCGAAAGCCGACTCTCATCCCTCCCCAACGGGGATGGCGGTTGCGAAACAGGCGATAGAGGCCAAGCGCTATGAGAACTGAAGCCACCAGAATCTTGAGGGAATCCAAAGGAAGAACAACCTGGAGCAGCCCGCCGAACAATGCCACCAGGGCGATCGCAAATGCGTGGCCTGTGGCAATAGGGAGCAACGAACGCCACACGGCTCTTCGACTCTCCTCCTGCATTCCCAGGGCGACTGCGAAAAGCCATCCCATGCCCGGATTGATCCCGTGGTAGACGCCCAGAAGAAACAAGGTTACCCAACCCCAGGATTCGCCGTGGCTCATGAATAGCAATAAGAATCCGAGGAGGCATCCCCTCCCTCCAAGTGGACCTGATGGGAGCGGAAGTCTGCAAATTCCAGGAAGAAATTCGGGTCCAACGCAAATCCATCCTGCGGGTTTGCGTCTGCCTTGACCATCCAGCCACGAATGCCCTCTGGATAGAACTGTTTGTCCCAGGAAGCATAGAGCGAATTGGTGACATAGACTCGCCGTCCGTCCCTGCTAAGCTCAACCATCTGGGGCCCTCCATTTAGAGGCGTCTGGGGGGACTTGGGATGAGCAACATGTCCTGTAATACCCCCAATTCGGATTGATCCAGCAGGTTTGGGATTAAACGGCTCGGTGACGTCATATCGACGCAGTTCCCCGGTACCCCAGCAGGATACAAACAAGAAGCGATCATCCAGTGAAAGGTTGATATCCGTCACCAATGGTGGTACGGCCTTGAACCCCTTCAGGAGTGGTGGCAGATCGTCGGGTTTGGCCGGTTCCGCCGCGATATCAATGACCTTGCGAACTCCCCAGGCTCCGTTGTCACGGTGCCATACCCAGATCGAAGAGGAGAGGTCTTTCAGCGAGACTACCACCCCAAGAAAGCCATAAGATCGGGAGGGATTGTGGGCGGGTCGGAGTTCAAGAGCCATCTGACACTCGGATCCTAAATCCAACTCCTGCGTGTGGCGACGGCGGCGAAGATCCCAGATGTGGAGTTTGTGCCCATAACCACCTTTGAGCAGAATGTCCGGATTTAGGCCGTCTTCCACCATATTTGGAGTGCCCCACTCACTGGTAATCATGGTGTCGTAACCCAGGTGCCACCAAAAATCATAAGCCAGGTATTGAGAACCGCGATCGATCTCCCAGGGTCCGAGCACATCAAAACTCTCATGGTCCATAATAAAGACCCCTCCTGGACCGTCTCCATTGGATGATCCGAGGGCATTCCCATAAATGCCGTCAGGACCACAGTGGATGGTGTGAGGCCGCGAATATCCTGAACGTTTGGCCAGAGTCTCCGGTTCAATGACCTTCACAATGTGGGGCCGCCGCGGATCGGGCTTGGTGTCA
Source organism: Terriglobia bacterium (assembly GCA_035541995.1). Lineage (GTDB taxonomy): Bacteria > Acidobacteriota > Terriglobia > Versatilivoradales > Versatilivoraceae > DATKMG01. Next base: position 466 of record DATKMG010000257.1, on the reverse strand, counting down.
ATGATGTGAATTCTCGATGAACGAAGCCCTGGGACGATCAAGTAACGACGTTCCACATGCGGATGAGGGGCATAGGGACAGAGACAAGAACTGCAGGCGTTCCAGCCAAAGTGATGGAGTTCATCACCGGGGTTGGGCATGTCCACGCGGCCTACGACCTGGCAATAGCTGGAAGAACTCGGTTGAACGTCTACGACAGCCAAAGCATCCGGACAACTGTGGCCATCAGGATTCAGCAACGTCACAAACGCGAGTTGCTCTGGCGGGGCTTGAACAGCCATTTTAGGGGATGGATAAAAAGTTGGATCAGGTCGCCAAATCACCATTGCTAGCCTCCATCAAATGAACGTTGGAAAGATATTCACTCAAAGAAATAGATCTGACTGCATCGTCATAAAGATCAAGGCACCCTCGAGAAAAATCCAACCCCTTCTCAAGTCGGCCACGTTCCTCGCGAGTACTCTGG
>DATKMG010000256.1:0-6331 GCA_035541995.1 Terriglobia bacterium | reverse complement strand
CCCGGCGACCTGCAGCGGAGCTACCGTTTTTCGCATCCTCTCCAAATCAACACTGCCGAAGAATACCGTGAGCTCATCACGCGCCATGCACTGGAGGCCGGACCCATCGAAGAGGCGTTCAGCCAGGAGTACCAGGATCGGTTCTCAGCGGTGGCCGGAGATTTCGCGCGGCACCTCCGAGATCAAGGTTGGATCCATACGCGCTACTTCATCTATTTCAATAACAAGTATTACTTCAAAGACCCTGCGCGAAGTGCCGGCAAGGGATCTTCCCTCTGGCTACTGGACGAGCCGAATCACCGCGATGATGCACGGGCCCTCAGTTTTTTTGCAGCGCTGGCTAAACGGGGACTGAGGGAATATCCTCAAGTTCCCATCCTGATCCGAACGGACATCAGTCGCGTGGAGTGGATTCGCGACCTCCTGGCCGGGCAAATCGATTTGAATTGCGTCAGTCAGAAGCTCATCGAAAGGAACCGCTATCTGCTCGACGATCGCCGCCGGTTTGGTCGCGAGTTCTGGCAATATGGCAGTAGCAATGATCCCAGCGCGACCAACATTCCCATGCGGGCTTGGTGCTGGCGCGCTTGGGTAAACGGCGCAGATGGAATTGTCCCCTGGAACACGGTCGCAGGCATGGGTTCATGGGATCATGCTGAGCCCTTGACCGTCTTCTATCCAGGCATGAAATTCGGGCAAGACGAACCGTTTCCCTCGATCCGGCTAAAAGCCTACCGGCGCGGGCAACAGGATGTTGAGTACCTGGTCCTACTGGCTCAGAAGCAAGGGTGGGACCGTGAAGCAGTAGCCCAGGCCGTTGGGAAAGCTCTGAACTTGTCCGGTCGGACGCTGCAGGTCGACGAAGAGGACGCTGGTACTCTCAGCTTGAACCGGGTCAATAACGATCAGATGGAAAAGCTGAAAATGCGAGTTGCAAAAGCGTTGATGCAGTGACGTCTCGCCCTGAAAGCTCCGAATTCAATGCCCCAGCTCGATTCATCTCCACTTGGATCGAGGGCGGCTGGTTTCCTGGACAGGGCTTGTGTGCGGAATCATGCGGTGTCGAGACTTCCAGTCCTAATTACGGTATAGTTTATGATGTCAACAAAGCTCAACGGTTAGGAGAGTTTGGAACATGAAAAATATCTGGGTGATGTGTCTCTTTGGAGGCATGTTACTGCAGGCAACTACAGGCTACAAGGTTCAGACTCGCTACCCGGTCCCCGGTGATGGTGGATTCGATTACCTCACCATCGATAGTGCTTCGCGCCGGCTTTACGTCTCGCACGGGACTCAGGTGGACGTTCTTGATGCCGACAGCGGAAAAGTCGTCGGCACTATCCCGGACACTCCGGGCGTACACGGGATTGCAATCGCTTCCGATTTCAAGCACGGATTTACCAGCAACGGCCGCGAGGACAAGGTCTCGATGTTCGAGCCCTCAACCCTGAAGCTCATCAAGAAGATTGATGTCGGCAAGGGTCCAGACGGCATCTATTACGATCCCGGCACCCGACGCGTATTCACAAACAACCATGGTTCCCACGATATCACCGCCATCAATGCCGCGACCGGCGAGGTTGTGGGAACAGTAAAGGCCGAGGGTGACGGAGAGCAGGCAGTGATAGGGGCGGATGGTCTGATCTATGTCAACAGCGAGGACACCGCCGAGGTGGTGGTCTTCGATCCGAAATCATTCGAGGTCAAGAAGCGCTTCCCCATCGGTGTGGCAAAGACTCCCACGGGTCTTGCCTTTGATCCGAAGACCAACCGCCTGTTCATCGGGTGCCGCGACGAACCCAAGATGGTGGTCATGGATGCAGCCACGGGCAAGGTCATTAATAGCTTCCCCATAGGCGCTCGTGTCGACTATGCGGCTTTCGACCCTTCATCCAGTCTGATCTTCTTTTCTTGCGGCGATGGGACCTTGAGCATCTACCTTCAGAAGTCCGCGGATGATTACGTGGATGCGGGAGCAGTCAAAACACAACCGAGTGCGAAGACAATGGCCTTTGATCCGAAGACCAAGAAGATCTTTCTTTCAGCTGCCGAATTTCAGGAAACGCCGGCCACCAACCCATCGAGTCGGCCGCGACGCCAAATGAAGCCGGGATCATTCGTTGTGCTCGTCGTTGGGAAGTCGTAAAGCGATTGACGAGGTTGTCCGATTGGGGCGATCGCCGGCAGAGCGATCAGGTGGGAAAGTGCATCAGGTGCAGTGAAAATCAAAATTAGGGATTTCTGAATGAGCGAAGGTCGACCCCGCGTGTTCTATGGCTGGTGGGTCGTTTTGACGGCTGCCCTGGGGCTATTTTGGGGGTCTGCTCCGATCATCGTGTTTTCTTTCGGGATCTTCCTTAAGTCGCTGAGTCAGGAATTCCATTCCGGTCGCGCCGTCATTTCGCTAGCTTTCACCTTTCACAACCTAATGAGCGCTATCAGCGCGCCCCTGGCAGGACAACTTGTCGATAGCTATGGCGCTCGAAAAGTGATTCTTCCTTGCACTTTAACAGGACGATTCACGTACTACCGGCGAACTTGCGCGCCAACTGGAGGTAAACGAAGCGGCGCTCTACCGCCAAGTGCCTTCCGGCTGCCGAGCCTACGTTATGAAAAACGTGATCCATGATTGGAATGACGAACAGGCACGCGAGATCCTTGTCAATTGCCGGCGAGCCGTTCCGGCCGACGGCGCACTGCTGCTCGTGGAGTGGGCATTATCGGAGGGCAATCTCCCCTCCGCGGGAAAGCTCGTTGACGTCACGAGGCTAATCCAGACTGGTGGGAAGGAGCGCACGGTTGAAGAATACCGCGAACTAATAGCCAGCGCAGACTTTCGTCTTAGTCAGGTGTTCTTAACCTCTGCCGAGTTGGCGATCATTGAGGCGTTGCCAGCCTAAACTTGCATAATGCAGTCACGTTGTCTCCAGGGTTCCCATGGCATCTACCACATTTCCAAGTTCCCGTTGTCCCTGTTCAAGCCCGTATAACCCGTGTGCGGTACGATAAGGACATCTAGAAAAGGCTAGAACCTTCATAGATCAACCATGGGCTTCTATTCAAATCATATTTTTCCGCATCTCATGGACCGGGCCTTGTCTCGTCGACAAGTGATGAGCATCAGGAAGGAGGCCCTGGCTCATGTGTCTGGTAGAACCCTGGAGATTGGCTTTGGTACTGGTCTGAACGTATCGTGTTACCCGAACATCGTGCAGGAAATTACGGCAGTCGATCCCAACTCTCACATGCGAAGATTGGCGAACCGGCGAATTAGGGACTCGAGGATATGCGTCGATTTCCAGATCCTCAGCGCGGAGAAGATGCCATTCCCTTCGGAAGTTTTCGATACCGTCGTCAGCACCTGGACATTGTGCAGTATTCCCGGGATTCAGCAGGCGCTGGTCGAAGTTCATCGAGTACTGAAGCGGAATGGCCGGTTGGTCTTCCTTGAGCACGGACGCAGTCCGGACAAATCGGTTCAAATCTGGCAGAGGGCTTTCAGGCCGCTCTTCAAGGTCGCTGGTGCTGGTTGCCGCCTGGACAGGGAGATCAGTTCGTTAATCGAAGGCCAGGGATTTGTTTTTGACAAGCTGAAATGCTTCTACCTGGAAGCAACGCCCAGGATCGCCGGCTATATTTATACAGGCGTTGCAGCAAAGCATTAACTTTTGTCACTTTTTTTGGGGCCTCGCTCGCATATAATCTGCGTGCCCGGCCTTGTGCTTTTTTGCATGGGCGATCTTCCCGTTTGTCTTGTCGATGGGGTGATCCCACGGCGGGCAGCAAAGGAGAACGTCATTATGACAGATGATCGAAGACAGGTGAGCCGACGCAAGTTCGTGCAGACAGCGGCGGTGGCGGCGGGAGCGCTCAGCACTGCAGAACCAATCCCTGCCGAAGTCCCTTCAGCCGACATCAAGATCGGACTTTACAGCATTACCTACGGGGGCGTCTGGTACCGTGGAGGCGCATTGTCTGCAGAGGATGTCATCCAGCGAGCCAAGAAATTTGGCTATCAAGGCGTTGAAATCGACGGCAAGCGCCCCCATGGCAACCCACTCGACATGCCGAAGGCCCATTGTCAGAAGCTCAAGAAGATGGCCAACGACCTGGGGCTTGAGATTTACGCGGTAGCCGGCAACAATGATTTTAGTAGTCCCATTCCGGAACACCGCGAATCCCAACTCGTATACCTTCGTGAGCTGATGCGGATGACTATGGATCTGGGTGCGAAAGTGGTGCGGGTCTTCCTGGGTTGGCCGGGTGTCACGTTAAGGCCTGAAGGCGGCGGTCGCTACGACATCTCGCAGGCCGTGTGGAAGGCAGCCCATAAGGACTTCTCCGAGGAGCAGACGTGGACATGGTGCCGTGAGGGCCTGGTCGAGGCGTCCAAGCTCGCGGGTGATTTCGGTGTCATTTTGGCTTTGCAGAATCATCCGCCGGTGATTAACAAAGGCTATGTGGACGTTCTGAAGATGTTGAAGGAAGTGGGATCGCCTCACCTAAAGGCCTGCTTCGATGCGCGCCTGGAGCATTCGCTGGACGAGGCCGGAGTCCGGAAAGGTCTGAACGAAGTCGGACCGCTCCAGGCACTTTGGCATTTCGGAGGCGAGTTCGACATGGGTCCCGACGGCATCATTTTGAAGGGGGACGAGAAGGCCTTGGGAGAAGTGCTGGGACTGCTCGACATCGGGTATAAGGGTTGGGCCGGCTTCGAGTTGTGCCACCCTTTGCCGGTGGTGAACGGGGAAACGGTAGGCATCGACTTCGTCGATAAGAACGCCCAATTGGCCCTCAAATATATGCGCGGCATCATTGCCCAAGCCAAGAAACAGCATACCGCAAAAGGATAGAGCGTCTGGCAGGTTTGTCTCCAAACGTCCAGCCGCGTGGCGGAAGACGTCCTGGAAGGACGAAAGAGATTAGCCAGGGGTTGAGCGGCGACGCTGTTCGCCGCGACACCCCTGGGAACAGGTTCCTAATGGGGTTGCACCCTGAAAGGGTGCGGGACTCTTCTGGCACCCTTCCAGGGTGCTTGCTTATCGAAATACATGTTCCAGGGGCGGCGCCCCCTGGCGCGGGGGACCGCTGTCCCCGCCCCTGGCTAATCTCTGTTGTCCCTCCGGGACATTGCACCCTGAAGGATTTGCACCGATTGGCCTCTCAATAGCGCTGACGGTGATTTGGCAATTCGCCAGAGGAGTCGTCTCATGATCAACAACTCACGGCCTTTCCCTCTAGCGATTGGCCTTGTTTTGGTGTTGGCAACGGCTGGCATAGCTCAGTATGAAAAAAAACCCTCCAGCAAGACTGGACACTTCCTCTGGCCTGAGGGCAAACGGATGGCTCTCAGCTTGAGTTTTGACGACGGCCGGGTTAGTCAGGTGGATGTGGGTATCCCATTGCTGGATCGGTACGGAGTCAAGGCCACCTTCTTCGTACATCCATCTGCCGTAGAAAAACGACTGGATGGATGGAAGCGGGCGGCAGCCAGCGGACACGAAATCGGCAACCATTCCCTCTCTCACCCCTGTACCGGGAATTTTACCTGGTCTCGGTCCAATGCCCTGGAGGAGCAGACGCTAGATGGGATGCGGCGGGAGTTGACCGAGGCAAATCGACAAATCGAGGCGCTGCTCGGAACAAGACCGATCGCATTCGCTTACCCCTGCGGCCAGACCTTCGTGGGGCGGGGGCGGGAGGTGAAGAGCTACGTCCCGCTGGTGGCAGAAATCTTCCAGGTGGGACGCCGATGGATGGACGAGGGTCCCAATGATCCAGCCTTCTGCGACATGGCCCAGGTGATGGGGATGCCCGCCGACAATCATGAATTCGCGGAAATACGCCCCTTGATTGAAAATGCAGCCAAGGATGGGTTCTGGTTAGTTTTGGCTGGACACGATATCGGACGCGGTGATACCCCGCAGACCACTCAAACGACCATGTTGCAGGCGCTTTGCCGTTACGCTGGTGACCCGGCCAACGGCGTTTGGCTGGAGACGGTCGGAACAGTATCAAGTTACATCTTGAAACACCGTTAGCTCTGATCGGGTCCCAATTCTGTTCCGGTCGTAACCCAGAGCCTGTCTGAAAGGGGAAGGAGAACCAGGTCTCACCAGCGGATAGATCGAACGTCGGAAGACCAACCCACGAATCGCTTTTCCCTTTATGGACTGCGGTGGCAAGCGCGGGACAGTGTACCCGCGCGCGACACCGCTTTGGATTCGGAATGCCGGATAAGATAACTCATGCAAAGTACCTTTTGCCGGCTGAAATCAAAGCGCCGTCGCCGCGTGGGACTGCGGCCCCACGCTCTGCCGGCGCACTCCAA
>DATKMG010000255.1:0-13773 GCA_035541995.1 Terriglobia bacterium | reverse complement strand
GGTCGGGGAAGGGCCCACAACACCTTGGATACTTGAGGCTAAAGGTGGCGTATCGTTGAGTCCTCCTGCCCGTAATACACCGCGGGACATCATTGATCCTCCCAGCGTCATGAGCGACCGGCTCAAGAAGTCCCGGCGATCGTAGGACCCTTTAGTGTTCCTCTTCTCTCGGTTCATATCAGTAGTTTCCTTCCAGCCTCGCAGGAATGCCTGAACGGTTTGCCCCCCAAGAGGTCGAGACCCCCATCCAACCGACAAGGACAGACTTATCGTCTGACCCCTAATTCCTGCATCATTTCGTTGGTCTTTTGATAGGCTTCGCTTACCCAGGCCATGACCCCTTCCCGCGAAGGGTCGGGGGGCCACTCGAGTTCAATTGAGACACTACCGTCAAAACCCGCAATATCCAACTGGTTTAGATATTCCTTCAGCGGAGCCCGGCCACGCCCGGGGGGCAGATCGCCATGCCGATCGATGGCGTCCGAAAAGTGAACGTGTGCAATCCTCCCCCTAAGCCGCTGGATTTCGGTGGGGGGAATATTGGCTAGATACAAATGAGAACAGTCGATGTTGGCCATCACAACATCTGGTAGGTCCACCGCATTGAGCAATTTCTCCATGCTGTCGATTGTGTTGATGATCGACATCCGGAATGGCTCGAGTTCAATTGCGACCCGCATGCCAATTGCCTGGGCATGCTCCCCAATCTGCCGGACCCCATCTACGACGGCATTCCAAATCCATTGCTGGTTAAACCCCGTCTCCAGTTGCCAGAAGTACTCTCCGTTGACGAGCAGCAAGTTGTCTGCCCCCAGGATCGCTGCAAGGTCGGTAATCCGGCAGCCAATGTCAATGGAGTGCTTTCGCGCAGAGCCATTGGGGTCAAAGAGTCCAAAAAGGATGAGCGGGACCGAGCGGATTGGCAATCCCACTTCACGGGAAATCGTCTTGACGCTTCGAATTTGGGAATCCCTCAGTTCTCCATCTGCTGGAAGGATGTCGATCGTGTCGAATCCGATTTGCTTTGTTAACCGGACGCCATCGCTGTAAGGATCAACGGCAGTCCCCAGCCACGCGGAATTAATCAGACCAAGTTTCATGAATGCACGCTCCGATTCAGAATATGGGAAAAAGGCGACCTTAGCTTGAACTTATCAGAATCTCGCTGAGCCCTACAGCCCGGTGTTCATCCAGAGATCGATAGCAGGCGTCTACCAAGGCCATGGTTCTCAGGTTGTCACGGCCACTAATTTCGGGCTCAGTATTCTGCTGGATGGCGAGCATCAGTTGACCCATGGTGCCTTCAAAGGCATCGGGAAACCAGACCTTATTCCAGCGGGGTTGGAACCAATATCCAGGTTGCTGCGTGGTGGTGAAATTAATCGTGCTGGGGCTGCCAGCCGGGTAATCCGGCCAGCCGATCGTTCCCCACGCTAGTCCGTCGCTTCCCTCCACACGCCACTTAATGTAGTTGTCCCTCAGGCTTCCTTCTCTTACAGGACCACTCCAGACATCGTCCCAACTTGCGGCCCGAAGGCCATTGGAATATTCCAGAATATACAGAACGATTCCGTCGCGATGTGGGAAGTCAGTTCGCGGATCGGTTCGACCACTTGCAAAAACCCGCTCGGGATCCCCAAATAGGAACCGGTAACAATCTAGATGATGGATGCTCATATTAAGCAGGGTCAGCCGATCATAGTTACGGAGGAAGGCCTGCCAGTGAGGGATGGCACGCATTTCGATGGTGGCAAATACGGGCGTTCCCAATACTCCCCGCATGAGCAGTGTCCTTAAGGCGCGAATGGACTGATCGTATCGCATGTTCTGATTAACCCCGAGTTTCTTCCCTGCCTTGGCACAAAGTTCCACTATCTGGCCGGCTTCCTCCAGGTTCATAGCTAATGGCTTCTGGGCCAAGATTCCCAGGATGTGGGGTCGTTTTACCGCTTGCCTGACTATCTCCAGTTGCTTGTCGGGGGGAATAGCAATATCGAGGATTTGGACCTGAGGATCCTCAAGCAGATCCTCAAGATTCTGATGGACCTTGGGAATTTCTCGAAGTTCGGCGGCCCTTCTAGCCGATTCCGCCGAAATGTCAGAGATAGCCACGACTTTAAACCCAGCATTTTTGTAAGCCACGAGATGGATATCACGCATGATAAAGCCAGCGCCCAAGCAGCCAATGCCATAGTCCGTTTTGGAAGGCAGATGAGGCAAATAATCAAGGTCCAAATCAACGGTTGCAGGCGACATCCGACTACCTCCTTCGCTTCAGGCGAACATACATAAAAGTGCCATGCCTGTCAATTCCGACAGGCAGCTCCGCGAGAGGTCCGATGCCCACTTCGCCGTTCGGCTCCTCGGGCTTCCACCTCAGTACACTCAGTTTCTTAAGCTTGGGAACAAATAGCATCCCAGAAGTAGCTACAGCATTCTTGTCTGTACGTGGCGGTAAGACCAAAAGGAATGCTCGTTCGAGCCAAATCTCGACAGACAAGAATGCCTATAGTCGCCGCATCTACGTTGGCGGACTTATGAAGCCGAGGGCTTACTTCAACGGCTTCACAGCCTCGGCCCGAAGCCGAACGCTCATGGCATGGGCATCAAGCTGTTCAGCCAAGGCAAATCGCTCAATGTGGCAATGGTTTGCCCATAGCGCTTCGCGGGTATATTTGATGATATTGCTTCTCTTCAAGAAATCATAAACGCCAAGTGGTGAGGCAAAACGGGCGGTGCCCGAGGTGGGCAACACATGGTTGGGCCCGGCAAAGTAGTCGCCAACCGGTTCGCAGGAGTACACGCCAAAAAACAGAGCGCCAGCCGCTCGGATTTGTTTCGAGAATTCCTCTGCCTGAGGCATTAATAGCTCCAAATGTTCCGGCGCAATTGCATTCACGGCCTCTGCAGCTTCGTCCCAGTTATTCACAACCAGAACCGCCCCTTGAGTTTCCAAGGCCTTCTGGATGATCTCCCCGCGTTTCAAGTGAGGATGTAGACGGTCGAGGCTCTGCCGAATGCGCAGCGCATAGTCCTTGTGGGTGGTAATAGCGATTGAGCAAGCCAGTTCATCGTGCTCGGCCTGAGCCATCAGGTCAGCTGCTACATAATCCGGGTTGCAGGAGGAATCTGCCACGACCACTACTTCGCTGGGTCCGGCGATCATATCGATATCCACTGTGCCAAAAACCTGGCGCTTAGCCAGCGCCACATACAAATTCCCTGGACCGACAATCTTGTCGACCCGGGGGATGGTTTCAGTCCCGTAGGCGAGTGCTCCCACCGCTTGCGCACCACCAATGCCATAGACTTCCATCAGTTCCAGTTCCATCAGCACTGCAGCGATTACCGGGTTTTTGCGAAACTGCGGATAGGGTGTCGTGACGACGATGCGCGGAACTCCGGCAATTTGAGCCGGGATTGCATTCATCAAGACAGAGGATGGGTAGGCAGCTTTCCCACCTGGAATGTAGAGACCGACAGATTCCAGGGGGCTCACTCTCTGGCCCAGGCGAACCCCATAATCACAAACCATCTCCCAGGATTCTTCTCGCTGGTGCTGATGGAAACTGCGGATGTTCTCTTTGGCAAGCTTCAAGATCTTCCGCAACTCCGGATCTGACTGACTTGCCAGAGCTGTGATTTCGGCGGTATTGATTCTGAATTGATCGAGTGCAATGCCGTCAAATTGACGAGTAAGTTCACGGAGGGCGAAATCCCCTTTCTCTCTGACGGCAGAAAGGATCGCTGCAACACTGGCTTCAATTTCCGGATGGGCTTCGGACCCCCTCCTGGCAATCTTCTTGATATAGATGTCGCATTCGGGGCTCTTCCAGGTGTAAATTGGGATTTGCATCGTCGTACCGTAGGTTGGGTCTATTTCGACGCCACGGCCTTGGCTAGCTGCTGGATCAGTTCTGTGATTCGTTTGCGCTTTACCTGATAACTGGCGCGGTTTACCACTAGACGCGCGCTGATATCACAGATCGTCTCAATGATCTCCAGCCCGTTTTCAGCCAGCGTACGACCTGTGGCCACCAGATCGACAATTCGGTCTGAGAGGCCCAGCAGCGGAGCTAATTCCACACTTCCGGAAAGGGGAATGATTTCCACTGGCACGCCTCGCTTTGTAAAGTGTTCCGTGGTAACCCTGGGATACTTAGTAGCAATGCGAACGGTGGAGAGCTCTCGATAGTTCTGCCGCGCGGTTGTTTTTGGGCCAGCAACAACCATTTTACACAGCCCGATACCGAGATTGAGGGGCTGGTGAATGTCCGCATTCGATTCCATGAGGACATCCCGACCGGCAATTCCCACATCCGCCACGCCGTATTCCACATAAGCGGGAATATCAATGGGCTTCACCATGAAAATCCTGAGGCGGGAGCTTGCATCCTCAATGACCAGCTTGCGGGAGTTTAAGTCTGAACCTGCAAGCCTGATGCCTGCACGGTCGAGCAACCCCAATGCTTCTTCCAGCAATCTCCCTTTTGACAAGGCAATGGTGACGGACTCTCGGCTGAGAATGACAATACCCCCTATTTAACAGATCCCTTAATGCCTGGGGTCTGAGGAACTCATATTCCGCTTCCCAAAGACAACAATCGCTCCAAACTAAAAGAAAATCCAACCGAAGGCAGGTCGCAGCCGAAATTGCGGAGGAGGTTGTCGTAGCGGCCTCCGCCGCCAATCTCAAACCCAAGGCCGGGGGCGTAGATTTTAAAAATTGTCCCAGTGTAGTAGTCCATCCCTCGCACCTCGCTGAGGTCAATGGTGATATGTTCTTGAACCTTGTGCTTTTTCAGCAAATCATAGAGATCGCGCAGATTCTCCAAAGCAGTCTGAGATCGCTCATTGGAAACCAGCTGGCGCGCCGTCTCGAGGACTTCCTGACCACCGGTCAGCTGAACCAGAGACAACAGGATATTGCGCCGCCTTTCTGAGAGATTGAGCCGGTCCATTTCGGACTTCAAGCCAACCACATCTTTTAGGTCAATGAGGTTTTTAACCTGGGAGAGGTCTTCTCGAGACAACTCAATTCGCTGGACGATCCCGCTAAAGTACCCGATCTCCCCCAGATTTATCTGAAACTTCTGAATGCCCAATTTCCGCAATGACTCGATGGCAATCAGGACCACCTCGGCGTCTGCGTGAACCGGCCTTCCGCCAATGTTTTCCAACCCGATTTGAGCGAACTCCCGTTGCCGGCCACCCCGGGGTGTTTCATAACGCAGCACTTCACCGCAATAACAGAGCCGCAGAGGCTTGGGATAGTCAGCCAGTCGGGTCGCGACAGTTTTTGCGACCAACGAAGTGAACTCAGGCCGCAAGGCCAAGATATTTCCCTCCCGGTCGAGGAAACGGTAGAGTGTATCTTCCAAGTCCGCGCCCATCCCTCGTGTGAAGACATCACAGTAATCAAAGATGGGCGGAATAATTTCTTCGTAAGACCACGCTTCAAAAACGGAGAAAATGGCGCGTTCGGTGGAACGCCGCTTTCGGGCAGACTGGCCAAACAATACTTGGGCTCCAAACGGAATCTGGGTAAGTGTCTTCATGACCGTAAGTCAATTCTACAAGGGAGTGTCTGAAATTCTCCTTCCCTGATTGTCAACCTCAAGCTCAAAGAACCGGGAGGCAATCCTGTGCCGGTCAAAAATATCTGCAATGCACCGGGTGACCTCAGCAAAGTTTGAGTCTGCAAATGCCAATATGCTGGGACCGGCTCCGCTCAGACAAAGTCCAAGCAAACCCGGGATCCTGGCATTCTGCAATTCCAGGATTTCTGAGAAGCCGGGTATCAGGGAGGCTCGGAATGGCTGGTGGAGTCGGTCCCGAAGACTCTCCCGCAGTAAATGAAATTGGCCCTGCAACAAGGCCGCAACAGTTAATGAACTCCTCTGGAGATTGAAAACCGAGTCAGCCTGCGAAAAGGTACGGGGAATGACAGCCCGAGCCTTTTCAGTCTGGAGCTGAATCTCCGGCACAACCAGGAGGATCTTGACTCCCGAAGCGATAGTTGATTTAAAGAAGGTGACTCCCCCGTGTTCGTCAACACAGCTGATGGTAAATCCACCATAACGCGCCGCTGCCAGGTTATCCGGGTGCACCTCAAACGCAAAGGCATAGCGAAAGAACGCCTCCGGGCTTAGCTCAATGTTCGTGAGTGCTTCGAAACACCCGATACCGGCTACAATTGCGGCGGCGCTGCTGCCCAAGCCACGAGTCACCGGGATCTCATTCCAGGCTCGCAGACTGACACGATGCGAATCGAGCCCCTCTTCTGAAAAGACATGCCGCATCACTCGGTATATGAGATTGTTGGCATCCGCAGGCAATTCATCGACGCCCTCCCCTCCGAGCACGACCAGTGGAGCAGACGATTCTGCGTCTTGAATTTCCACCTTGAGATACAGTCCAAGCGCCAGTCCCAGAGCGTCAAAGCCGGCCCCAAGGTTAGTGGTGCTGGCCGGAACCCTAACAATCTTACTGGGAGTCTGTCTATTCATTGTTCGATCTTGACTGGGCGCCTCAACCTCTCTAGTGCCACATTTCGCATGAGTTCCTGAGGAGCCGATAAACCTGTCCAGAGCTCAAATTGCCTGGCGGCCTGGGCAATAAACATGTCGAGCCCGCTAATTATCTTTGCTTTTCCTTGGCATTCCCGCAACAGTCGAGTCTCCAGAGGATTGTAGACCAGGTCAAATACGTATCGGTAGTCCAGGGAATCCGCATCTACAGGCATTTCCTCACACTGGGGTGACATCCCGACCGACGTAGCATTGATTAGGAGATCGCCGCCATATTCAGGACTTTGAGCAAGGGAGTCCCAAGCAAAACCAAATTCCTCGGCAAACGCTTTTGCTTTACTCAAGTTTCTGCCCAGAACGGTCACCTTGCATCCAGCCTCACGAAGAACTACCGCGACGGCTCGCGCCGCACCACCTGCCCCCAGCAGAACCACCTTCTCCACGCCTCGATCCAAGGGAACTCGAAGAGCCGCCCGCACCCCATCTACATCTGTGTTGTAGGCACGGAAATACGTGCCCTCCTTGACCAGGGTATTGCCGGCCCCTGTGATCCGAACCGTGTCGTCAAGGCATCCAGCATACTTGAGAATTGCGACTTTGTGGGGGATAGTGACACTAAATCCGTCAAACCGATCAAGATGGGAGGCAAAATCGTCCAGGTTCCGGACGGGAAAGGGAAGATAGCGGAAGTTCAATCCCGCTTCCTGAAAACCGCGGTTATGGATGTATGGGGACAAGGAGTGACCAATGGGGAAACCAATCACCCCCAGCAACTTCGTTTGGGGGTCAATTTCATGAATTCGATAGATTTGATGGAGATCTTTAGCCGTGACTTGGCCAGGAGCCGTTTCCAGGCCCTCCTCCAGAGAACCATAAGTGAGCACGGCGCCCAGACTGGGAGCCAGAATCCTGGAGTAAATTCCCAATTCCCCCATTGCCACGGCAATTACCGGCATCCGGTCCTTCTCACCCAATGTGATTAGTTCCAGAAGTCGATAGTTGTCGCTGAAGGATCGTGCCAGTGTGGCTATTTTGACCACGTCGGGACGGGTATTCTGAAGTCGTTCGAACACCGTTTGCAGCTCCGGAGGCGTGGTCTCGAAATGATGATAAGAGGCAATGATGCGGGTGCCCCTGCATTTCAAAGAACTCAGATTGCCCCGAAGAGAATTTTCGATAGTCTCAATCTCCAGGTCGACGTAACCCACCTTAGCTTGAATCGCTGCATCGGCCACTCGAAGTTGCTCAGCTTCATCGCCAGGATATTCACCACCATTTGCCTTGCGCCGAAAGGTGGCAATTACCGGCACTTCCGCCAAGGCAGCCCATCGGTTAAGATTCGACACAGTCAAGGTAGACGGGTCGAGGTAATCCAACCTCAATTCCAAGAACCCTGCCCTGGATCTAGCTGAAGCAATGGCCACTTCGAGACTCGCGACGTTGGACTCTCGAATGGGAATACAGATTTTCTGGACGGATGCCGAGTTCATCAGGTATCGTCTTGGCTGTTCCCTTCCTCCTGAGTTTTAAACATAAAGAAATCAGAAGCTTATTCCGATAATGGTGATGATTGAAACACGCAAGTCTAGCACAAGGAAAACCCGGTGCAAAGGGAGTTGCGGTGTTAGGACATTAGGGCCGTTCCTGCAGTTGAGGAAGGTCAATTCGCTTGACAAGCTCAGATTTGTTTTGCTAGCGTCCAGGATCGATAATAGGAGAAGAGCGGTGACAAAACTCTATCGAGTCAGCGTTCTAGTTCTAACGTCCCTAATTTTATTGGCGCAGCCGGGAAGGGCAGAATCCAAAGAACCGGTTCCCAAACAGGGCAAACCCCCACATCCTCTGAAGCAATTGCCTGACGGGCATTGGTCCGCCAACCAGCCGGGCGGAAGTGTGGAGGGGTACGAAGTCCATACGGTCAAGAGCGGAGATACCTTGTGGAACATAACTCAAGAGTCTTTGAAAGACCCCTTCCTCTGGCCCCAGGTGTGGGAACTGAATCCCAACATCGCAAATCCCCACTGGATTTACCCCGGTGACAAGCTTATTCTAAAGAAGATGGTAGTAGCCGCTCCTCCGCCGGAACCGGTGGCCCCCCCAGCCGAACCGGCGCAGGCTCACGCTCCATCCGCTCCCCCAGCCGCTGTAGCTGAGGTTGCAGAGGTCCCGACTCAGGCTCCTCCACCTCCTGCACCTGCTCCCTCCCCGGTAGCAACCTACTCACAGCTATACTGTGCAGGATTTTTCACGTCGGAGGAAATCCAGCCTAAGATGGTAGTTGTTGGTGGCGAGGAATCGGAGAGTCAGACCCTGTTCGGGGAGCGGGATATCTTGTATCTCAACCAGGGTGCCGGGGCGGGGGTCAAGCCTGGTGACGAGTACCAGGTTGTGCGAAAGCTGAACGCCACGAACCGGTATGGCCAGAGGGCCGCAAATTTTGGGGCCATTTCGAAATACGGTTTTGGTTATAAAGACTTGGGAAAGGTGCGGGTCCTATTAGCCCATGACAATGCTTCTACTGCCGAAGTTGTCCTTTCCTGCGAGGACCTGAGAACGGGAGATATCCTGGTCCCGGCAGAGCAAAGAGTCTCCCCGGCCGTTCGTCCCCGGGCCGCGTTCGACAAGTTTGCCGCACCCAATGACAAGACTCGTGGGAGGATCTTCTACGCCAAAGACTTCAAGAGTGTGATCGGTGAGGGTGATGTCGTCTACCTCGATGTAGGACAGCAGCAGAATGTGCAAGTCGGCGACTATTTCCGGATCCTTCGGTACTTCACTTCTGCGAATGTAAGCCGGTTCAATCGAAGCGAATTTAGCACGTACCGCCCAACCTATGATGCTGTTCGAAAGGTGATTGGAGAATTGGTAGTTCTCCGAGTCGAGGGCAAGACCGCGACAGGCTTGGTGACCCTGTCCACACAGGACATTCAGATGGGGGACGGCATCGAATTAGAACAAGGGCGCGAGTAATTCCAGGGCGAAGAAGGATATTTCTTTGCCCTGTTTCCATTACTGAATTGCCGGGATTGTCCTGCTACATTGGGTTGGCAACACTCTCCTCTTTTTCTGCGAATACAAACGCCGTAAAGTATTCGATCCTTGCCCCCTCCCGCCAGGCATGCGCAGGAAGACCGGCTTTTCTGCAGGTCTCTTCCAGGAATCGTTCCCGATCCCATCCATATTCGACTGGCACCTGGGGAAGCAATAACCCCCGCCTTCCTTTTTGGCTGATGGCCAGCCCGTGAGTACCCACCTGAATATCTTCCAGCGCCTTCACCTCTTCTACGGGGGACAAAACAGAAATCTCTATTTCGATCTCGGGCAGTTCCTCCAGTTGCATGGGCGGGAATCTTGGATCCTGGGTTGCGGCCGAAATTGAACATTCAATGACCGTTCTAAAAAGGGGGTATAAAGGCGCGACGTAGCCAATGCATCCCCTGAGCCTTGTCGCTTTGCGAAGAGTTACAAATGCTCCTCGATTTGGCACTACTTCCTCTGGAGGGGATTCGAGGGCAAGCTTCTGGCGGGTTTCCAGAAATTCGCGAATGGTTCGGCGCGAAAGAGCAAGCAGGTAATTTTGCCCCTCTTCGCTAAGTCTGAACATTGCGCCGCCTCTTCTTTAGAATAATGAGCCTCCTCCGCTGGCGCGCCTTGACCCGGTCATCCACCTTTCTCCAAAATTTCCGGAAATAACCAATAGCTGAAATCAAGGCGAAAATGACCACTAACCATAGGGCCACAACACTGAACGGGTTCAACCGGGAAAATTGCTTGCTCAAAATAATGAGTGTGATAGCGATAACCTGCATCACCATCTTGATTTTCCCCAGTTCAGAGGCATCGATGGTAAATCCTTCGGAGGAGGCAATACTTCGCAGTCCTGAAACAGCGAATTCCCGCCCGACGATAATGACTACCATCCAAGCCGGCACCCACTTCAATTCGACCAGTGAAATGAAGGCGGCTGAAATGAGCAACTTGTCGGCAACTGGATCCAGCAGCATCCCGAGAGTAGTAACTTGCTCGCGTTTGCGCGCGAGGTAACCATCGAAATAGTCTGTCACCGAGGCGCCCAGAAAGATGACTGTGGCCAGATAAATAGACAACCCAACAACCTGACGGCCTGGGTCATAAACACGGGTGAGCAGTACCACTACCAGGAGGGGGACCGCGAAGATTCGCGAAAGGGTCAGGATATTGGGAAGATTCATGCCAGAAGTCTGTCCGCTTTCAACTCAAATTGCAACTGGATCATCAGAGTTTGATGATCTTGGGGCTCACAATACCTTTGGTGGCATTTCTCGTATCCAATACCACGGGAGACAGATCCACAATCCTCTGATAATTCAATCGGCTGTGATTGGTCACAATCACGGTGCAGTCCGTGCTCCGCAAGGCCAGCTCCAGATCGCTCGACAGGAGCGTAGTGTTGTCGAGCCGAATCTCTGCCACAAAAGGATCGTGATAAACCACTTTTGCCCCGCGTTTCTGAAGCAACTGAATGACGTCCAAGGCTGGAGATTCACGCAAATCATCGATGTCTTTCTTGTAACTGACCCCTACAACCAAGATCCTGGAATTCTTTACTGACTTACTGAAGTCATTCAAGGCGTCGTTTACTTTATTGACGACATAACGGGGCATGTCTGCATTGATTTCGCTGGCGAGTTCAATGAACCGAGCCCGATAGTCGAGTGTCTTCAACTTCCAGGAAAGATACAATGGGTCAATTGGAATGCAATGTCCTCCCAGACCCGGACCAGGCTGGAAAGGCATAAATCCAAACGGTTTGGTCCCCGCTGCATCGATGACTTCCCAGACATCGACACCCAGGCGGTCACACATCAATGCCACTTCGTTGACTAGACCAATGTTGACACTCCTGAAAGTGTTTTCCAGTAGCTTGACCATTTCCGCGGCCTGACACGAAGAAACCGGGACAATTCTCAGAATGAAGTGACGGTACAGGCGTGAAGCTACCTCCAGACATTGTGGTGTTACCCCGCCGATTACCTTGGGCGTGTTATGCGTTTGATAAACGGGATTGCCTGGATCCACCCGTTCTGGAGAAAAGGCAAGAAAAAAGTCCTTACCAACCTGCAAACCGGATTCCTGTAACCGCGGGAGTACGAGTTCTTCGGTTGTACCCGGGTAAGTAGTGCTCTCGAGCACTACCAACTGCCCCGGTCTTTGATTTTCAGCGATACGTTCCACAGCAGCCATCACCATGGAAAGATCCGGATCTTTGGTTTTTCCTAACGGTGTGGGCACACAGATGATGATAACGTCAAGATCCCGAACTACATTAAATTCTGTAGTGGCTTTGAGCCGGTCTGATCGGATCTGCTCGGCAAGTTCCTCAGATGTTACATCACCAATGTAGGATATTCCCTGATTGAGCTGCTCCACTTTGGGAATGGAAATGTCAATGCCAGAGACGAAGATATTTGCTTTGGCAATTTCCATGGCCAAAGGCAACCCCACATATCCCATGCCGATCACTCCGACTTTGACAGCCTTGGAATCGATTTTCCTCAGAAGATCATTCACAATGCTCGCTCCGATTTTGACTTTGCAGGGATGGAACCCTGCTTGAGAGAAGTCGCCCTTGACCAGGCTGCCGGGGCAGCTGGCTTTGCCTTGACGAATTATCGCAAACCCTCTCCTATCCTAAAGGTGGGCGAATTATAGCGCGAAAGGAAGTCAAATTAAACTTCAAAGGAGCCCGGGGCGCACCATCACAGACTTGTACTCCTTCAGTTGCATCAGTCCGGGCTTCCCACCTCTGGCCTTAGAAACAAACTTTCTTTGACTGTAATGAACCTCTACCTTGGGCGCATTGCGCGCTTGGCTGAAGTAGGCAGCCAACTGAGCAGCTTCCAGCAAGGATTGCTGAGGGGGGGCCCCCAGCTTCTTCGGGTTCTTCAACACGACGTGGGAACCGCTGTAACCGGCAACATGAAACCAAAAGTCGTCGGCTTTGGCGATCCGTTGGGTCAGAGTGTCGTTGGCGCGGTTGCTCTTTCCAACAAGAATCTCCATCCCCTCGGTAGATACAAAGCGCCTGGCCACTTTGCGTTGAAGAAGTCGGATGTCCGAGCCGGCAGTTCCTTTCCCACGAAGGCGAGAAGCAGCTGGCAATTCCAGGGTCTTCTTTTGTAAAGGGATCACTTCCTGCTTTTCAGCCGTCACGGCCTCCAGTTGCTCGACGTTCCGGGCTGCAGACAATTGGTCCAGAAGTCTACGCAATTCGGTCAGTTCCGTCTCGAGCTCTCCCACTCTCTGAAGGACTCGTGGGAGTGCACGATTAGCCTTTTGAAACAACAAACTAAAACGATTGGCATTTTGAATCAGGGAGAGCTTGGGATCCAAGGGAATCTCAATCTCCCGGAGACTCGAATCAAAGAGGTCAATTGTCTTCAAGTATGAAACCCCCGGGGTACCGCTCTCCTTTTGGGCGTACAAAAGATCGGCATATTTCTTGCAGATAGCGTAATCCCGGTGTTTGGCCAGATCGTCTTGCAGGTTTCTGAGGAGTTGGCTTTTCTTCTTTAGAGCTTGTTGAATCGATGGAATACTTGCACGTCGAAGCGCGGCAAACCTGCACTGTTCTCTCAATTGCATGAAGACATATTCGCAGGCATCGCTCATGGTAGGAAAGGCACGTGAAAAGTATTCTCTAAGAGATCGAAAAGGGAATGGCGTCACGACCCATCTTTCCACTTTGACGGTTTCCTGCTCCGTCTTCTCTTTACTGGCGATTTCAGGCGCTCGAGAATTCGCTTGCAGGCCATAGACCTGTGGGCAATAGGAGCCCTGGTCCACCTGACGAATCATGGACTGGAGTCTCTCCCAGCTTTCCACCGGATCAGTCCCCGGGAAGAGAATCTCATGCAAAGTGGTTTGACTCAGGCCCAGCACTGAGGCTAGCGACGATGCGGGTCCTGAGAAGCCGGAGCCATGGTGAAGCAAGAGGAGGCGCTCAAACTCCTCTCGTGATATCCGGTCACACTGAATTTCCGATTTGCTCACAGGTGACCTGTATAATTCCGGACCCGAGATCCAAAGGCCTTTCGGCCGCCGCAGGCTGAAAAGGACTTGCTGAGTGTGCTCTACGATCAGGACGTTCGCGTGGCATGGCAAGAGTTCGAGAACAAGCGTCAGTTTTTGCCGGGATGGAGCAGATCGGTGATTTTCCAGCTCAAAGAAGACTATACGATCGCCAATCTGCTTTTTGATGCTG
>DATKMG010000254.1:0-6696 GCA_035541995.1 Terriglobia bacterium | reverse complement strand
CACTTTGACCAAGCACGGCTACACCATTGATGAGCCCACGTGGAAGAAGCTTAAGGTGCTCGTCCAGGAGGGGGTATTCCACCCAGCAGAGCATCTGGCGATCCCGATCGGCAAGCCATTTGTGCATCCGGTTGACATATTCAACCCAGGTCAGGCTCCTGTTCTTCTCATTGTAGGGGCGCTTTTCCTGGCATTTACTGCAGATCCCAGCGTAGTAAACCTCATCAGTCGAAACGTGGAAGTACTCGACACCGGGAGTCGCATCAATCATGTCCTGGTAGAGGTCCTGGATCAGGGAGATAGCTTCCTCGTTGCACATGCAAACCTGGTAATTGCTTCCGTCGGCCCGGAGGTCCTTGAACTCCTCGTGCTTTAATACATAAGCCATGTGCGCCGGAGCCTGGATCTGCGGAATCAGCTGGATATGGCGTTCCAACGCATACCGCGTAAGAGCCTGCATCTCGGCTTTCGTAAAAGCTCCTGGTGCGCCGACCACCGGATGTCGGGGATATTCATATTTGTCTTCGATTTCGAAACCAATGGCATTTATTTTGAAGAACGCCGCCCAGTCGATGAACCGCCTCAGCGTCTCCGGACGATCCTGGTGGTGCTTAGTATCCCAGTGAATGAACCGAAGGGGCAAAGTGGGCCAATCCTCGATCTCGACTTCAGGCAAATACCAGGCTCCACTGCCTCTGAGACGCAAAAGCTGGAGCAGACTCTGCACCCCGTAAAGGAGACCCGGACTCCCGTTGCCGGTGATCTCGATTTGTTGTGAACTGATCTTAAGGGCATAAGCCTGGTCTGAACCCGGCGGCGAAGTTGTCTTGACTTTGCCCGGGATCACACGAAGGACGATGCGACCCGGGCCCGTCCCTTCCAGCCTCAGGTTGTGAAGATCCAGAGCCCCTTCCTTCAGGCGCCGGAGCGCGATCTCCCCGGGAGCCACGTGGGCCTCGATGCCCCACCTCGAATCAATCACGACTTCACGCCCCGTAAGCTGTACTTTCTTGGCGGCTGGAACGAGGCTGTACCCGAGGGATCTGAGCCCATTGACAGAACCGTCGGGGACTGAAGCCGCCAGTGTCGAAGTCGAAATCAAGAGCGTGATTAAAAAAGTGCCGAGTGCCATTTTCCTTGTCCTCCTCGAACGCGCGGGATTATACCCCGCGTTGTGGTCGGAGGGAAGGACCGGGAGTTCGGGTTCGACGCCGGGACCCTGCTTTGCCAGGAACTGATGTTCTATTCGACACCATAATTGGCCTCAGTTACCGGGATTGGCAACCTCTAGAAACGGCAACTCCTGGCAATTCTCCGGAAAAGTCGGGGTCGGAGAATCTATTGACCAATTGACGCGAATCTCAGCTTTGTGCCTGTATCCCCAATGTGGACACCGAACTATTAAACTCGGGTCCGACTTTTGTCGATTAACTGGATCAGGGGCGGACTTTCTGATAGGGAGAAACATCAGTGCCAAAACATGGCGGCGGTGCCATTCGGGCACGAGACAACTCGAAGCTTTTGGTTAGATGTTTTGATGCGGAAGGAAAATCGTTCACAGAACAAACCGAGACTTACGACATTAGCGAATCCGGGATTTCCTTTTACCTCAAAACCCCTGTTTGGGTTGATTCTCATCTCACCATAACCATTGCCTCCAGTTCCCTCTTTGGCCGTCTCCACACCACGAGTGTCAAGGTCGTTCGCGTTCAAGTCGAACCCTCGGGCAGGCAGTTTGTGGCAGCACGATTCGACTGATCCCGTCGTCTGATCACCAAAAGGCTAATCGTCAAGTTACGGAGAACCACCAAACCAATTCGAGGATAGAGGAGTCGCTGGTGAACGTGGACGCCTGGTTATGAAAAGGGCCGGGAAAGCAAGAATACTCCGCACACTGAGTTGGTAACGATAATCAAGAGCGGAGCGGTCAAATTGTTCCCGGGGTTTTCACCTAATGTCATGCCCGGTAAATGCCGATTCACGGAATCGGAAAGGAGGGAACCTCAACAATAATGATGATCCAATGCCCACATTGCCAGACCCAATATGGCCTTGAAGAGAAACAACTTGGCGGTTCCCGCGACGTGCAGATCCAATGTAGAAAATGCCGGAAGACTTTTTTGAGTCAAGCTGTACCGGGAATCGGACAGATGCCCGCTCGCCATACGTTGGCACATCACCAGAACGAATTCAACAAGAGGCTTCAGAACCCTCCCCCTCCAAGTCCGATAGATGCCACTACCGCCAGGGGCGGCGACCGACCCTGGTTGGATCGCGGGAAGGTGGTTTCTCTGGTGGCCATCGACGGCCCTTTAAAAGGGAAGGTCTTTCCCGTTGTCAAGCCCAGCGTCCTGTTGGGCCGGCGCGAAACGGATATTGTCTTAGAGGATTCCGATGTTTCACGCAAGCACTGCTACCTCGAAGTGCACGGACCCACAGCCTTGCTGGTGGATCTGGGAAGTACCAACGGGACCTTCGTAGAAAACCAGAAGATCGAAACCCGCCAACTTGAGCACATGTCGGAATTTCGTGTCGGTTCGACGACCTTGATTTTTTCCGTCAGGGAAAAGGAGTGACAGATTTCTTCCACCGGTTCCGGGAAAGTGGAACAACTTGGTCGCTATGAGATTTTGGAGGTGCTGGGCCACGGCGCCATGGGTACCGTTTTCCGTGCCCGCGATCCAAAGATAGACCGTATTGTCGCCGTCAAAACCATCACCCGTCTGAGTGCCAGCGGAGAAGATGAGGAGTACCGGCAGCGGTTCTTTCGGGAAGCCCACACAGCAGGAAAGCTATCCCATCCCGGCGTGGTTACTATTTACGATGTAGGAGAAGAGGAAAGTACCGGAACACCCTACATCGTAATGGAGTACATTCAAGGGAGAACTCTGGAGAGCCTGATCAGGGAGTGGTCAGGAGCCCCTCCCATCCAGTTGGCTCTCGACCTGCTCGAACAAGTTGCGGATGCCCTTGACTACGCTCATTCTCAAGGGGTCGTTCACCGGGACATCAAGCCTGCCAACATCATTGTCACGTCACAAGGCCGGACCAAGATCACGGATTTTGGCATTGCCAAGTTGGCGCTGACCCAACTCACGCTCCCCGGCGAATCTCCCGGGACTCCTTCTTACATGTCCCCTGAACAAGTAGTCGGGAACCCCGTCGATGGCCGTTCCGACCTGTTCTCTCTAGGCATCATCCTCTATTGGATTCTAGCCGGGGAGAAACCCTTTACCGGAGAAAATTCCAGCGCCGTCACATTTAAAATCGCCTACAAAGATCCTGCACCTCCCTCCCGACTCAACCCTTCCCTGGGAACGCGATTCGATTATGTGGTTGAACGCGCGCTGGCCAAGAATCCTACCCAACGCTACCAAAGTGGCAAGGAGTTTGCCGAAGACCTCGAAGACCTGCGCCAGGGTCGTACGCCAAGCTCTCAACGTAACTCGTCGGCACCAACACGAGGCGAGGACACGGATCAGACAGTTCTTCGGAAGCCCGTCGAGTCAATCCCGCTGCACGGTGCTGACAGGTACCCTCTTCCTCCTCCCCAACCACACAAGTTCGTTGCTACAGGGCTTAAGATTTCCGACTGGGCTCATAACCTGTTTAGGAGACGGTTACGGCCCTTCCTGGCAGGGCGCCTGCGTTGGATAACTTTGGGAGGCTTGGTGATTGTCACCGCCGCAATTGTTTTTTTTGTATTTTCTTCTTTCCGCAGTCCTGAGCCAGTCAAGGTTGCAAAAAGTACGGGGCCGACCAGGAACTCCAGGCTTGTGGACCCGGCTCGATCAGGAAAAACCGCAGGATTTACCCGATCCGAAAAACCGGCAGAGACGACCCCGCCCGGAAAGCCTGTTGAACAGCCCAGGACTACCCAGCTCAATATTCGTTGTCTGCATCGGTTTCGAACCGGCATGCTGATGGTATGGGTAGATAACGTTCTGACTTATGAAGGGAGGCTAACCGGAACAGTCAAGAGGCAACTGGTTTTCCTCAAGAAGGCCCAGGGAAGCTTCTTGAACAGTCACGCTATCGCGGCCGGAATACACGTCATTCGCGTACAAGTTGTGTCCGGGCCGGCTGGATTCAATCAGACCCGCGAAGTCGAAGGAGAATGGGAGACAGGGGAAACGAAAACGCTACAGATTAACTTCGGTCCTCCTGGTGACGACCTCAATCTGGAATTGAGATAACGGATTCTGCTCCAACTACTCGCTTCGATCACTCATTTCAAGTTTGGTTTTCGAAAAGTCGAGGATCGTGCGCCATCCCTATCAACAGATTGACCCCCGCAGATACCTGGAATATAGTATCCGCCGATGCATTCCGGGAACGTGCATCAATGCACTCAAGAACGACGAGGGTGAGGACCGATAATGAAAACTGTCAATCGAAGAGATTTTGTCAAGAGCGCAGCGGGAATTGCTGCAGGCGTGGGGCTGACAAGCAAGTTGTTAAGGGCAGGGCAAAGCGGGCGAGTCATTGGCGCCAATGACCGAATAAATGTTGCGGCGATCGGGGTCGGCGGCCGTGGGACGTGGGTAGCCAAAGTCTTCTCAAAGGTGGGGAAAGACGCGAATGCCCAGATCATCGCGGTGTGCGACGTTTACCGGAAGCGCCTGAACGAGAACAAGAAGGCGCACAACTGCGACGGATACCTCGATTATCATGAAGTGCTCACCCGCAAGGACGTCGATGCGGTCCTCATTGCAACACCGGACCACTGGCATGCTCCCATCGCTCTGGCAGCGTTAGACGCTGGCAAGGACGTGTACCTTGAAAAGCCAATGACGCATACGATTGAAGAGGCCCATCAGCTCGTCGAAAAGGTGAAGGCGACACAACGGGTGTTGCAGGTTGGCTCGCAGACCACCTCGGCCCAACAGTGGTGGAAAGCCAAACAAGCCATTGCCGACGGCGCTATCGGACACATGATTATGAGTCAGGGATCGTACCATCGGAATACGAAGGACGGCGAGTGGAACTGGCCTTTTGACCCAAATGCCGGGCCGGATAAGCAAGGGGATGACTTTATAGATTGGAAGACCTGGCTGGGCTCAGCACCCAAGCACCCCTGGGATCCTGACCGGTTCTTCCGGTTTCGCAAGTACTGGGACTACTCGGGCGGCATTGCCACCGACCTGTTCTTTCACGTCGCCGCGCCGCTTAACATTTGCTGGCCTGAGCCGCAGTTCCCCTATAAGGTTACGTCCGGAGGCGGCATCTACGGGGGCCCTGCCTTCGAGGAAAAGCGCGAAGTGCCCGACACCTTTCATCTCATTGCCGAATACAAGAAGGGCCACTCTGTAGTGTTGACTTCATCCATGGCCAATTCACAGCACATCCCAGGGCTGATTCGGGGACACCTTGGCACCATCATCATGGTCGATCACGGCATGTTTGAGGAGCCGACCGATCACATCACGGTCCGGCCCGAAAAGGAAGTTATTGACGACGACTATGTCTCAAAGTTTGGAAAGGAAGACCGGCAGATCCCAATCGAGCAAGAAGACGATGAGGTGCTCCACGTCAGGAACTTCCTCGATTGTGTCCGAAGTCGCCAGAAACCACGTCTCGACGTTGAGACCGCCGCCCACGCACAGGTACTCATTTCTATGTCGGTGATGTCGTACCGCCAAGGCAGAGTACTGTATTTTGATGAGAATACGTGGAAGGTCAGCGACAAACCACTAAAGGCTTAGTGTGACCACGGCCGAATATGGGGCTTCGAGGACATTCCGAAAAATCAGTTCTCGGACATCCTTTGGGTAAGCATTTAACTGTCTTCAGCCTTTCGCACACCACCGACGAATGTCCTGGATTTCCTTTTCGGGAATTCCTAACCCCTCAAGAAACTCCTGGTGAGATTGAGGAAAACGGCGTTCGAATTCCCGATGCCAGCGCTGCATTCCTTCCTCGTCGAGGCCTGCCGCCCGCAGCAGGGACATCCAGCGAGCCTTGTTCATGACGGGAATCCGCCTCCCGATGGCCTTGTCCTTCAATACTTGAAGAATCACATGTTGCTGCTCCCGCAGGGAACGGATCGCCGCGTCCAATTCGCCCAATCGTTTTTCTAGAAGTGCTGTGATCTTGTTTTCCGGAGTTTGAAGCGCCTTGACAATCTCTTTCAGAGAAAGCCCCATCTGTCGATAAAAACAAACCTGCTCCAAACGGCGGCAGTCGCTCGGAGTGTAGACTCGGTAGTTGGCGGAGCTTCTGCCGGCTGGGCGCAGCAAACCGATGGAGTCGTAATAGAGGAGAGTACTTCTAGATAGGCGAAATTGCCTTGCCAGTCGGCCGATTGTCAGCGAAGAATTTGTCATTGGGGGAACTCCGATTTCATCAACATCCTCCCTTGGGTCAAGAAATAGTCCAGTAGTGTTCCAATCCGATGGATTTGCCTCTCAAATTGGCTGCCGCCACTGGAGACCAATCCATCCACGAGGCTGTTCCCTTCCCCACTGAGGGCAGTCAGAGTGTATTTGATCGTTAAGCTGGACGCGCTTGTACCTGCTTCATCCACCCGGAGTTGCATCTTGAGAATCTTGACGTCGGGAGTAAACCGAACGAACTCCACTCGACGTGTCACAGGGTCGTGAAGCGTAGTCACCCACAGCGTCGGTCCGTCATCCGGGAAGTGGGTCGTGAAAATGCATCCTTCCTCCACCAGGCCCGACTCCGAATATATCAGCC
>DATKMG010000253.1:0-6091 GCA_035541995.1 Terriglobia bacterium | reverse complement strand
CCAGACTGAAAGGCCGGATGGGACACGCCAATACACACGTATTTTGGAATCACGCAACGTCAACCTTCACCCTCGTAGCACAGATAGCCGTGCACTGATTCTTTCCAGAAGAGAAACGGGAGAAGAAAGGAAGCTCCCGGACGGATCTATCGAAAAGACATCAAAGGTGGAGGCATTGGATCCAACAAATTTCTCCGACGGGCTGAAAGTAAGTGAAATGATCACCGAGATTGCCAGACCCTTGGCCAACGGAAGGATATCAGTAGAAAGGGAGGTAAAAGTCCGGGACTTGAATGGGAACTATGTAGTTTCCTCCAGATCCGTTCAGACGGTGGAACCAGCCAAGTGATTGGCGCCAATCCCCTGGTCCTTACTGTGGACGGTCATCTGATCAGGTATGACTTGTTCGACTTCGCATCAGCTTCTGTTCGAGCAAACCCACATAGGAATCATATTCTGCCCGGATCTGAGATATCTCCCGATCCTTTTCAATTCCTAGTACCCGCCGCAGGTCATCTTCACGATCCTTCCACGATGCTTCGCGGAGTTCTTCCTGTTTTCGCGCCTCTTGAACTTCGGCTTCCAACGCACGTACGCGGATCAATGCTACTCCCCTCACCGCGGCAAAGAAGACCATGAACACCAGGAGATGATAAGCTGCGAGGAACAGCAACAACACCAGCCACTCATTCGAATTCAAAAGTGAAAGCGCATATCTGATTTTTTCGATCACACTACCGATCATGTCCATAAGAATCCCTACTTTACGAAGTAGCTATTACAAGCATCATCCACAAGCTCTTTTGTGAGGGCAGGCGCAACATTCATATAGCGAGCAATATCAATGACCTGTTCGATGATGTCTCGCGGGTGACAGCAGCGCAGTTCGATGCTGTATCTCTGATAGTAATCGTTTTGGATATAGTCCACGATGATGGGATTGTAGGTGATATTCTTCCCACGGCAGTAGTTCTTGAAAATCTCCTTGTATTCCTCCATGGTGGGATTGTTGAATTGGATCTTATAACGAATGCGCCGGAAGAATGCTTCGTCAACCAGTTCCTGGGGGCGAAGGTTGGTGGAGAAGATGATAAGGGCATCAAACGGCACTTCGAATTTCTTCCCGGTATGAAGGGTCAGGTAGTCGACTCGCTTTTCCAAGGGTACAATCCAGCGGTTCAAGAGATCCTTGGGTCGTACCAACTGCCTCCCAAAATCATCGATCAAGAAGACTCCGCCGTTGGCTTTCACCTGGAAAGGGGCTTCATAGAACTTTGAAATTTCATTGAATGACAGATCCAGCATTTCTAGGGTGAGCTCTCCGCCAGTGAATACAAAAGGCCGGCGGCATCGGATCCACCGGTGATCATAGTCCTCATCCTCAGAGAGGATGGGGGATCGGTATCCGATGGAATCGGAAACCTTCACCTCGTCGACCGGTTTGTGATTAATGGGATCGAAGATCGTGATAACAACCCCGTCGACATCGATAGCATGGGGAATGTAGATCTCCCCGCCCAATATGTGGCCAATGGCCTCTGAAACGACCGATTTGCCGTTCCCGGGTGCTCCATACACAAACATGGACTTGCCCGAGTTGATGGCCGGCCCCAGCATATCCAACATCTGTTTGTTCAACACGAGGTGAGAAAAGGCTCGAGCGATGCTTTCTTGAGTGATATAAGACCGAGCTGCGGCCTGCCTGTGTATCATCTCGACATACTGGACCAAAGGAACCGGAGCTGGGCCAGTGTATTGATTAATTTCGAGGAATTCCCTTGCTCGATCACGGCCCAAGGATGTGATGGCATACTTATAGGCCGGTTTTCCGATTCCGGCCATCCCTTTCACCTCGCAAAGACGTTCGACCTTGATGAACTCTATCAATTCATCCACTATCGTGTAAGGTAGTCTTAACCGTTGGGCCAAGTAGGAACCTGTAACTTCACCGGAATAGTAAAGAATCTTTACAATCAGGTGAATCAGCATGTCCCTATTGAGCCCAACTTCCCTGAGGCTGACTGGAGTGCCGGGAGCATAAGAGAAGGGTTTTTCACGAGGTTCCTCGCTCTTGACGTCAGTCATGATAATGTCGTCGTCCATAAAGTAGTTTCTTTATCCTCCTTTGGGCTCGCCCCTGCCCATTTGCCTGTTGTTCTGCTTCTCCAGTTCCGTCTTGAGCGATCTGGCCAATCTGTAATTCTCGGCCGCTAGCCTGTAAAACGGCTTGAGCCGGATAGCGATCCTGAACTGCTCCATCGCTTCGTCCGCTTTCTTCAGTCCCAGTAGGACTAACCCCAAATTATTGTGTGCGCTGGCCAGATCACCCCCATGCTCAAATTCCTCAAGGGCCAGGTCTTTGTTGCCAGCCAGGGCATAAGCGATTCCCAAGTTGTTGTGTGCAACCCTACTGTCCGGGTTCAAGCGAATGGCCTCTTCACCATGTAGAATGGCATTTTGAAGCTCGCCGGTTCGAAGGTAGATGAAGCATAAGTTGCTGTGAACATAGTCGAGATCCTGCTTGAGGCTCAAAGCCTTTCGATAGCAGCGCAGTGCCTGGGTCAAATCCCCCTGGTCGTCGTAGATTGTCCCCAGAAGGTTCCAGGCGAATATGGAGTCAGGTGCCAGCTGGAGAGCTTTCTCCAGTTCCTTGCGGCTGGATTCGAAAACCGCCTCATCCTTCCAAAGCTTGGCCATTGCCTCATGGTAGGTGGCATTACCAGAATTCAGTTCGATGGCTCTCTGGTATTCCTCCTGAGCTCTATCCAGTACTCTGTGCTGGTGGTAACAGACTGCTAGGGCGAAGTGGGATTCTGCGTCCTCTGGATTGGCCTTTATACTTGCAGTCAACCTGGTTATCTCGGGGACCTCTTCATCCAGAAGGGCCGTATTTAGAGCTTCACTCTTCGGCTTAATGACTGGTTGCGTTTGCCCTTTAGTGCCGGTGTTTGCCGACTCTTGTTGTTCTTGAGCTTTGTGCGCCCCCACGGCATTCGATCCTGGTTTCTTTTTTGATCGATGTTTGGATCCTCTGATCAAGTAGGCATTGTTGGTGCCGATGACGCGGGTTTCGCTGGCAAAGGCAAGAGCCGCTCCCACACCAAGGAGAAGTATTCCTAATCCCAGTTTTACGAGCAAGGAGAACTGTTCCCCCTGCCGGAAAAGACGAAGGTCTTCCATGGAACGCGCAACCGCTCTAACGGAGAATATCTTTGACTGCGTTCTCATTATTCCGAAAATTCCAACCGATCTCCCAATTGAGTGCCCGTCATTTGGATGGTGTCAGCGGGCAGTTCTACCACACTCCCAGCCTGTGAGAGATATCTTGAGATTCGAAATGGCTTCATTCTCTCGATAAGATGGATTACGGATTTGTCGTTGTCCAGAAAGAGCACATCAATAGAGAATCGCATCCACAGAGTGTGAACACTCTGACAAGGACAAATCCATAAGCCTTCACCGGGGGGCATTCGACCCCGGCCCATCAGGCCAACTAGGCTGCTGATGAAAGTATCAGCCACAGCCAAACGGTTCGCGAGAATCTGCCCCCTGCTGACGTTGATGGCTTGCATGCTGCCCCGCAAAGCAGCTTTCCTGTAAAAGAAAGCTAACGATGTCCAAGACTGTCAACTCTGTGTCGGTCAGATAATTCGTCTCAATAAAGGCGCCACTTGCTATCAAATCTACCTACCTAGGCCTTGGATGACCTTCGCTTGATGACAATGACCAAAAGAATCAGGAAAATTATGAAGAGGACGATCTTCACAGTTCCAGCTGGCGTCATTTTGGCATCTCCTTTCGTTCAGGATGTTGCAGCATTGCTGCCGATCTAGTGACCGCCGATTGCAGGAAATAGCTGATTAATGATTTTGATGGCCCCGGGTCCGAGGATCACCACGAACATGGCTGGGAAAATTAGGAACACCAAGGGAAACACGAGTTTGACCGAAACTTTGTGAGCTCTTTCCTCAGCGCGTTGTCTCCGCTTGGTTCGCAGAGCTTCGGAATGGATTCTCAGCGATTGAGCAATGCTGGTGCCAAACCTGTCGGTCTGGATTAGCATCGAGACCAAACCGTTGAGGTCCTCGACTCCGGTCCTATCGGCAAGATTGCGTAGGGCTTCTTTCCGTGGCTTACCGGCCCGCAATTCCAAACTGACTGTACTTAGTTCTTCACAGATATCCGGATGGGTGACTCGAAGCTCTTCACTCGTCTTCAAGATCGCCTGATCCAAACCAAGCCCTGCTTCCACGCACACCACCAACAAGTCTAGCGCGTCCGGCAAAGCCAATTGAATTCTCTCCTGTCTGGCCGTTACGCGTGTGGAGAGGATGAAGTCGGGGAGAATGTACCCCCCACCTAGACCTACAATCAGGATGATAAAGATATTCTCCGTGGGCTGAGTCTTGAGTATTCCAGACAGCAACAGCCCCAACACGGTAGCAAGTATCAGTGTCATTTTGATTCCGAAAAACACGGTGACCGCTGACCGGTTCCGATATCCAGCTCTCATCAGCTTCTTGGCCGTTGCTCCAACTTCCTTCGGAGATTTCGGTATCAGTTTACTTAAAGGCTCGAAGACGCGTTCAACGCTTGCGTCTCGCTTAGCGGATAGAGTGCTTCCATTATAGGTACCGAAAGGGTTGGATCGTTCTAGGTCGCTCAAACGACTCGCTAGCGGGGTCTTCTTCTTAATAAGGATGAATTGAAGAAAGAAAACCAGGGAAGCTCCGATGATGAACGTCAAACTCGTTATTAATATCAGCATACTCCAACCCTTTCACCTCCTATACCTTGATGTTGACTATTTTTCGGATTACGATGTAACCCAAAATCTGACAGAATGCTGCTCCTGCCAGCAAGTAGTGTCCGACTTCTGTCTTAAAGAGCCCGCTCATGTAATCCCAGTTCATCGTGGAAAGGATGAAACCCATCCCGATAGGAGTGGCCGTCAGAATGTACCCCGTCAGACGTCCCTGGGCCGAGAAAGTCCTCACTTCACCCATGATTTTGAACCGCTCGCGGATGACGTGAGAAAGATTGGTGAGGATTTCTGCCAGATTGCCTCCTGTCTCTTTCTGCATCAAAACAGCTGTGACGAAGAATTTCAAATCCAACAGAGGCACCCGATCTACCAGATTGAAAAGGGCCTGTTTTAATGGAAGGCCAAAATTCTGTTCGTCGTAGGTGATCCGGAATTCCTTGCTGACCGGATCTGGCATTTCATCGGCAATCATCTCAATTCCAGTATTAAAGGCATGGCCAGCCTTAACTGCACGAGTGAGCAGGTCCAGTGCCTCGGGAAATAGTTCCTCGAATCGCCCGAACCGTCTTTTCCGTTTGTACATCAGTAGAAATGAAGGTAGAAATCCAAGGAACCCGCCTGCCACTAAGTTAATAGGAGGCATCGGGAAAAAGTGATTAGAGACTACGTAACCGAATGCTAAGAGCACCAGCGAAATAAGAATGAGGCTGCTCACGTTCAACTTAACGTCGGCCTGAGTGATGAGTTTCTTTAAACGATTGGCATGAGAGAATTGAAGCAGTACGCGGTTAAGTGCAGGAACGTCGCTCAATAGCTCTTTTTTGAGCAAATCCAGCTCCGGTGAGGGTTCTCGTGCCCCCGCTTGAGAGATCGCATCCAGTCGTCCTTTAATCCGGCGGCGCTTCTCGCGTTCTGGCATTTCCCAAATGAAGAAATAGATGCCACCGACGAAGAGGACCGCAACGATGAAAATCCCTAAGGAAATTAGGATATGATCCATGGGAAACTCCAAACCTTATCGCTTGAACTCTGTAACATTGTCAAACATGCTGGCTGGCAAATGGATGCCGGAGTATTTCAGCCTCTCTGAGAATTTGGGGCGTATTCCGGTGGGCCGGAACCGGCCAAGCACTTTGCCTTTTTCTCCGATCCCAACTCTCTCATACACGAAAATATCCTGCATTGTGACTATGTCTCCTTCCATTCCCACCACTTCCGAGAGGCTCACGATTTTTCGGGTGCCGTCACTTAACCTGGAGACCTGGATGACCACGTCGATTGCCGATGCTATTTGTTGCCTCATTGCTTTGTCCGGCAGGTTTAGGT
>DATKMG010000252.1:0-12962 GCA_035541995.1 Terriglobia bacterium | reverse complement strand
CAGGCGATAGTGTGGCGAATTCGGTCCCTCTGGAGGGACCCCTGGAGCAGACTTTTGCACGAAAAGCCAGGGAACATAATTGCTACATCGTTGTCCCGACCTTCTTATTGGAAAATAAGGAAAAAAGGATATGCTCCAATGTTGCCATCCTGGTCAACCGGCAAGGTGGGATTGCGGGGACTTACCGCAAGCTACACTTGGCAGTGTGGGTGGGAAGCGACTCCATGGAAGGAGGCATGACTCCTGGAAAAGAAGCCCCTGTTTTTGACTGCGATTTTGGCAAGCTGGGGATGCAGATCTGCTTCGATATGGAGTTCGATTCCGGATGGGATCAACTGGCGCTTAAGGGTGCGGAGCTGGTGGCGTGGCCAACGCAGTCGCCACAGACTACACATCCCGCTGCTCGGGCCATGCACCATCACTTCTACATTGTATCCAGCACTTGGCGAGACAACGCTTCCATTTTTGAACCAACCGGCAAGATCGTTTCGCAAGTGAAGTCTCCCGGGCAGGTTCTTGTACAGGAGATCGACCTTAGCTACGCGATTCTCCCCTGGAGTTCCAAGCTGCAAAATGGAAATGCCCTCAAAAAGATGTACGGCGACAAAGTGGGGTTCCGCTATTACGAGGATGAAGACTGTGGCCTCTTCTGGTCGAACGATCCCAGCCTGACAATAGGCCAGATGGCACGGTCGATCGGCGTTACTGAGGCTGAGGACGAATTACTTCGCATCCAAAGGCTCTACGACAAGGCTGGCGTTCCTGGCTACTAGGGCCACAGCTGGGATAACCGCCAAGTGTGGCCTTTTGGGTCCAACAGGCAAGGCGCATGACCTCTTCGTGGGTCATGCGGTCCTGGGATTATTTCGCAAAGCGGTCACAAACCCTCTTGAAGAAATACCGCAGGCTACACAGCTGAAGAATAGTCCGACAACCTGAACCATCCGGACATCCTGTGAAAATCGAAACAAGCAGCCCAGACCCAGAACCAGTAATACAGACATGTAGGGAGCAATTGGTCTTCGGCCCATGGAGTCCTCCTCTTGGAAACACTCCTCACTTTTGTGCCTGCAATGCGGCCAGTTGGGTCTGAACTCCGAGATGATTGATGTCCAGATGATGTGCGGTCTCCAGCTCTTGGCGGGCCTGTGCAGTGAGCTTCTTCCCCAAATAGCCAAGGGCGATCAAGTAATGGGCCTGGGCCTTTTCGGCAGATTCAGATCGCGTCCCTCCGAACTTAGCGAAAAAGTCTGTGGATTGCACCTTCAGACGTTGCTGCCCGATGCGGATCAATTCATCGAAGATCTGAACTGCCTTCGTCTCTTGGCCGAGCTTCCGGTAGGACAGTCCCTGGAAGTAGCGAAGGGGTTGCCGATGATCGCCTCGGCCAAGTTTCATCTCCAGCGATTTCTGATACGACTCTCTGGCTTTGGCTGTATTGCCCAGTTCTTCATAGGCGGTTCCAATCAGGTAATAGATTTGGGGTTCCCGACCTCCACGATAGGGACGGCCCATTTCAAAGCGCTCGGGATAGTCAAGAGCAGCTTCAAAATCTTTCAGAGCTTCTTGATATTTCCTTGTCCTGAACGACTCTTGTCCTCTTAGAACGTGGGCGTCTACGTTGAGTTCGTGAACGTTGGAGAGTTCGTCATCCCCACCCTCCCACAGGTGGAAGTGGCGGTTTTCCAGAAGACCAATGGCCTGGTCGTATTGTCCGACCATGACCTTAAGACCAATCTCTCTCAGCAGAGAATCGTCCCGGGTCAGGACCGTCTCATGATTCTTCTCCAGCAAGGCCAAGCGCTTCTGGTGAGGTACTGAAGCTTTCTCGTAAAGTGTATCGAGTTCGGCATAAAAACGGGGTTCCTTGGGATCACACTGGACAGCCTGCTCCAGGCTGGCAATGCCCGCCGGAAGGTCATTCTTGACACGGGCCAGAGCCAGGGCCAGATTTCGATGCACAATGGCAAAAGAGGGATCACTCTTGATCGAACCCTGCCAGGCGGCAATGGCATTTTCCGGTTGAATATCGTACAGAAGATTGCCCAGATAGTAAGCCGCCCGGGCATCCCGCGGATTAGACTGAAGGGCAGCCTTTAACACGCCGATCGACTCCAGTTGATAGGGGAAACAATAATCAGGGGACATCTGGCTGGCCAGGCGATAATACTCATTCGCCTTGGACGGATCTCCCTTTTGTAGCGAATAATAGCCGAGATGATAATAAACCATCGGATAGATACGGTTCCTGTCTTCAGAGACATCCACCAGACGTTGCAGGACGTCAATTGCGTCTTCTAAACACCCCGCATTGGCATAATCCTGGGCCAATTCCAGGTAAGACTGCGGATGATTACGCATGAGAGTCTTCAGGTCCCCCAGCGCTTTCTCTGCTTCAGATTTGCGTTCCAGCTTTGACAAGGCGAGCCATTGTTCGTTTCGTGCCCAAAAGTCGAGTGGGTCATCAGCGATGACATTTCGAGTAATGGCTTCGGTCCAAAGCGGTTGTCCTCGCTGTCTGTGAATTGTTGCTTTCAGATCGGCAGCGCGAGTGTCAACAGTATTCCGGGCTATGGACCGGTCAATCGATTCGAGTGCTCTTGACCAATCTCCATCCTGGCAGGCCATTTCGGCCAGAGCGTAGTTGCTGGCTGAATACCAGCCTTGACTCCAGGCGGCCCGGTTAAAGGCATCCAGCGCATCACGATCTTTCCCTTGCGCCCTTTGGGCAATTCCCAGGTAATAGAGGGCCTCCCCGTCTTTGGGGCGTGTGTAGTTACGAGTGATGCGCTCTACGGCCGTCTTGAGGGACTCTTCAGCCTTAGCATACAGTCCGCGTTTCAAGTAAAGAATCCCTAGAGCCGTGTTGGCTCGCGAATCGCCGGGATCCCTGCGCAATGCCTCTTCATAGTAAGGATAAGGTTCACGTGCGGGGTTGTAGAACTGCTCCAGGCGTAGTCCGGCCAGGTAGAGTTCCTCGTTGGTTTTGATGTCCTTCGGCGCAGGCGGCGGTTCAACAGGCTTGGGCATTGGTTCTCCCCTGGGTTTTACCGGTTGGTAGCTAACCAACTCAGCGCCGGCGGAGGATTGCAAAGAAACTTTCAAGTTTTCTGGCCTAATTCCTTCAGGAAGCACCAAGTCCTTGGAAAACGGCTTCTCCGGGCTGATTTCAATTCTCTGTTCGAAGAGGATTTGACCGCCCGCCTGCAGAAGGACCTTAGCGTCGCGAAACTCCGAAGTGGTGTTGAAACCGAACTTGGCGTGCCTCTGAGCGTCTACATCCAGGTTTACAGCTGCATCAAGGTTGGCTTTCTTGATGCCGCCCAGTTCCTTGATGGGGTACCAGTACTGTTTGATGCTCTTGATTTCGTGAGGCTGGATCCAGCTGTAGTCGGGCTGGTTGTCAGAATAGGCGCCAGCCATAAGTTCGAGGTATGGTCCGTCCGTGTCGGTCAGGATCTTGTCCCACATAAAGCCTTCGGGACCATTGGCAAATTCGAAGAATTTTTTCCCGGAAACGATGTTGTGGTCGGCCACATGGACGACCCCCGCTTTTTGGCCGTGGTCGTAACCGCCAAAGAAATCATCTTCAAAATTCCAGGCAAAAATGGATACGGGTGCAGGATGGCTCTTCCACCAACTCACATCAACTCCGTTGTAGTCTACTCCGGCATAGATCCCCTTGCCGATCGGCCAGTGTACAAACTCCACCTTGGCATGCTGAGTTCCCCATTCGGTATTGGGCGGAAATATGACCTGATATTCAGGATTGGCATGAACCGCGACATTGGCGAAGTAAAGCATGGAATGAGCGAGTGGGGTCCGGTTTATTAATCTCACGGAGGCTTCCAAGTAAGATTTATCCGGATACATTGTGAGGCCAACCAACCATTTCATTCGATGCCTTAATTCGATTTCCCCAACCCAGATTGTCTTACTGCCATCCGAATTCTCAACGAGCGTGTAGTCTACGGGCAGGAAAGTTGAGGCGCGATGATGGTGAGGTATGTTCCATTCAACTCCGCCGGAAATCCAGGCACCCACCATCCCGATCAATGCCGGCTTGATGACGTGCTGACGATAAAAGAAATTATAGTTGTCGGTTTTGTCGACCCCGCTGAAGATCCGGCCCCCCATCTCAGGCAGAACGGAAATCTTGAGGTACTTGTTTTCGAGATATACAGCCTTGTAGCTCTTGTCTTGCCGATTGTCTGTGAGTTTATCTACCAACGGATAAGGGTACATTGGCCCTTTGGCACCTTGATACACACGCCCGTTGTAAAAGATAGGGTTAGGGTCGGCAGGTCCCACCAGGTAGGTTGGAACGACCAGAGGTTCTTCCCACACCTTGACGGTCGACTGTGCAGAAAGCGTCAATGCCAGAGGCCCGAAAAGTATGATTCCCAGCCAATATGTGACCCTTACAAGATTGCGGCTCTTCATGGATAACCTCCCCGCGAATTAATTTCCCGGATATATTGATCGAACTTGGAAGCCGGATCAAGCGATACCGGAATGGGTGCAGAATTTTGGGAGCGGTTGTGTTAAATTCTGGCACAATGTTCTGCCCAATGTGGCAGAATAAGTGGCTTTTCACCTCGAGTTGGGAATAAGTATGAGTTCTCGTTCCGCCAGGCGTCTCTTCCTCATTGATGGCATGTCTCACATCTTTCGGGCATTTTATGCAATTCGAAATTTGTCCAACGAACGGGGGCTACCCACCAACGCAGCCTATGGTTTTGCTGCGATGATGAGGAAGCTGATCCGCCATTACCAGCCCGATTATATTGCAGTGGCCTTTGATGGCCCGGAGAGGACTTTCCGCCATGACGCCTTTGAGCAGTACAAAGCTAACCGAACAGAAATGCCTGACGACCTGGCTAAGCAGATTCCTTACATCCGCAAGTTCTGCGAGGCCCTGCGGATCCCAATCTTGGAAGTACCCCGCTATGAGGCCGATGATGTGATTGGCACATTGGCCAGGAAGGCCGAACGGGAGAATTTCGATGTTGTGATTGTCTCCAATGACAAAGACATGTTCCAACTCGTCGATGATCGAGTTCAGGTGCTGCACCAGGCGAAAGATGACGTGCTCTTTGATCCTCCCAAGGTCAAGGAATTCTTTGGGGTTCTTCCGAACCAGGTAGTGGATGTACTTGGGTTGATGGGCGATAGCGTCGATAATGTCCCGGGAGCTCCTGGAATTGGGGAGAAGGGGGCCCGGGATCTGATATCACGGTTTGGCAGTTTGGAGAATCTTTTGGCTCACCCGGAGGAAGTTGAACGAAAGGCTTACCGGGAGTCGTTGCAGACCCACCGTGAACAAATCATGAAAAGCAGGGAATTAGTGACTATTGATACCCAGGCACCTGTGGAGGTCGAGTGGCATGACCTCGAAGCGCGTCCCCCGGAAATGGCCCGGTTGGTAGAACTGTTAACTGAATTGGGATTTCAGTCGATGCTGAAGGAATTTGTGACGGAGTCTGAATCTTCAGCATCGGCACCCCAGGCGGGTGCTCTTGAGAGAATCGATTCGGCTGAACGTCTTGCAGGCATTGTGAAGGAGCTGAAGAAGTGTTCCCACGTCGACTGTTACTTGGAAGTTGACAGCATGGAGCCTATGCTAGCCAGTGCCTTGTGTCTGGCTGTGCAAGGGGTTCGCAAGGATGCGCAGAATGTCCCAATGGGGTTGGTACAGTTTGACGGGGGAAGCCCGCTCAAGCTGGAAGACTGGAAGGAGTTCTGGGAGTCCACAGACATACCGAAGGTTCTGCATAATGCCAAGACGGCCTCTGTGGTATTGAAGAAACACGGCCTGAGAATGGGTGGTTTGGCCTGGGACACCATGTTGCTCTCCTACCTGGTTCATCCTAACCGAAGCAATCACAACTTTGAGGAGATTGCATTTGCCCTCTTTGAGAAAACTCCGACCCCCGCACCGGATCAGCGATGCGTGATCACCGGACAACTGCTGGCTGCCTTGCGGCCAAAGCTGGAGGAATTGAAGCTAGAAAAGGTGTACGAGACTATCGAATTACCTCTGGTGGAGGTGCTGGCTCAGATGGAGTGGAGTGGAGTACGCATCGACACTTCGGCCCTCCAGCACATGTCGCAGGAAATGGAGCGACAGATCGATGTGCTGGCACAGCAGATTTACCAGGCGGCTGGAACCGAATTCAATATGAATTCCCCCAGGCAACTGGGAGAAATCCTCTTTGAGAAACTGAATCTGCCGGCTCCCAAAAAATTGAAAAAATCCGGTCAATATTCCACGTCGGTTGAAATTCTTGAGCAATTGGCGGCTGATTATGAATTGCCCCGCTTGATGTTGGAATACCGTCAGCTAGCCAAGCTGAAATCGACGTATATCGATGCATTGCCGAAACTGGTCAATCCAAGAACGGGGCGTGTCCATACTTCCTTCAACCAAACCGTGGCCGCCACAGGTCGATTATCTAGCAGCAACCCGAATCTCCAGAATATTCCCATCCGTACGGATGAAGGAATGAAAATCCGCTCAGCCTTCATTCCCAGCGATGGTTGTGTCTTGCTGGCTGCTGACTACTCCCAGATCGAGCTGAGGATTCTGGCCCATCTTTCGCAGGATCCAGTTTTGATGGAATCGTTTCGTAAAGGTGAAGATATTCATACCCGGACTGCCTTGGAGGTATTTGGAATTCGTCCCGAAATGCAAACCCGCGAGCTTCGTCGCCGTGCCAAGGCCATCAATTTTGGGATCGTTTATGGTCAAACAGCCTTTGGACTTGCCAAAGAATTAGGAATTTCCAACAAGGAAGCCCAGCATTTTATTCAACTCTATTTTGAGCGCTACCACGGGGTCAAAGAATTTATCGATCGCACCATCGCTGAAACGAAGGAAACGTTCATGACCCGCACCCTGTTCGGGCGGCTGAGACAGATCCCTGAAATCAATAGCAAGAATCCGGCACTCAGAAATTTCGCAGAGAGGACTGCGGTGAACTCCCCTATCCAGGGAACCGCCGCTGATATCATTAAACTGGCCATGATTGAAATTCACGGTGAATTGCAGCGATGGAGATTGCAGACGAAAATGATATTGCAGGTCCATGATGAGCTGGTGTTCGATGTTCCGGAAAACGAGTTGGATGAGGTCCAGAAGCTTGTGAAGGCCGGCATGGAAGGTATATATAAGTTTTCCGTTCCGCTTGTGGTCGAGATAGGGACGGGAAGAAACTGGATGGAAGCCTAACGAATTTTGAATTCTGAATTAGGAATGCTGGATTTGACTACCGCTGATTACGAATAGATATTGGGTCCAACTTATCGGCCTTCCTTCATAATTCAAAACTCACGACTGAGGTTGGAATGCTAAATCGCGAGTCTGCACTTGAATTGTTGCGGGAATACACCCGGAACGAAAGCCTGCTCAAACATGCGTTGGCAGTGGAAGCTTGCTTGCGGTGCTACGCTGGGAGATTCGGGGAGGACGCAGAAAAATGGGGAATCGTGGGGCTGCTGCATGACCTCGATTATGAAAAGTACCCGAATCCGCCCGATCATCCCGAGAAAGGGGCACTGATCTTGATCGAGAAGGGTTACCCGGATGATGTCGTTTATGCCGTCCGGTCGCACGCGGAGTGGACCAACTGTCCGCGGAAGAGCCTCTTGGACAAAACCCTGTTTGCCTGTGATGAATTGGCCGGGTTCATCACGGCCGTGGCATTGGTTCGACCGGATAAGAAGATTCAGGGAATGGAGGCGCGCTCTGTGCGGAAGAAGATGAAGGACAAGGCCTTCGCGCGGGCCGTTAGCCGGGAAGATATTCTCAAAGGGGCTCAAGAGCTGGGTGTCGACCTGGATGAGCACATTGACTTTTGTATTCGAGCCATGGAAGGTACATCCCAGCAATTGGGGCTGTAGACCACCGGAAATGAAGAAAGCAAGCCCACTGCAAAGAGTCTCTGAACGATGGGTTAGTTACTGGCCCAAGTCGGAGCAGCCCCGGGAACGGCTGATGTCAAGAGGGCCTGGAGCACTCAGCGATGCAGAACTGTTGGCCATCTTCCTCAGGGTTGGTGTGAAGGGGATGAATGTCTTGGACCTCGCCAGAAAACTGATACATGACTTTGGAGGACTGAGAGGGTTGTTCAAGGCCAGCGAGCCCGAATTGAGGAAGGTCAAGGGGCTGGGAACTGCCAAGATCGCCACCTTACATGCGATTGCGGAGCTGAATGAACGGCTCCTTGAAGAGAAGGTCCAGAGTGGGACTTTTCTCGAATGCTCCGGCGATGTGCATCGGCTGCTGGCGCAGAAATTCCGTGACCTGGATCATGAAGTCTTCAGCGTCGTATTTCTGGACACGAAGCACAGGGTTTTGTCCATTGAAGAGTTGTTCCGTGGAACCATTGACACAGCGAGCGTATTCCCCCGCGAGATTGTGAAG
Source organism: Terriglobia bacterium (assembly GCA_035541995.1). Classification (GTDB taxonomy): domain Bacteria; phylum Acidobacteriota; class Terriglobia; order Versatilivoradales; family Versatilivoraceae; genus DATKMG01. The sequence goes on along the minus strand of DATKMG010000252.1, from coordinate 4,537 downwards.
CGGGCACTGGCTCAGGGAGCTGCAGCCCTTATCGCCGTGCACAACCATCCCTCCGGGAATCCTGAGCCAAGTAGCGAAGACCGCCGCGTCACCGAGGACCTCAAGAATGCCTGCCGTTTGATGGGGATTTCCCTGCTGGATCACATTGTGGTGGGTAGCAATGCCTACTTCAGCTTTACCGATCAGCGGGTCTTGTAAGCCTTTCCAGCCGAGGGATGAAACGGGGTGGATCTGACGAGTCCGCTTTAAAGCGCTTGAGAGTGTTTCCGAATGAGCCGCTGGATGTCGTCAAAGGTAGCTTGAGCCGTGGTTCCTCCGAGGCCCTGGGTCGAAAGCGCGCCAGCGGCGTTACCTATTAACAGCGATTTGCGCAGGTCGAGACCATTGAGCTGCGCAAACAAGAATCCCGCATCAAAGGATTCCCCGACACCGGTGAGATCAACTGGCTTGACTTTGAATGCCGGGAGCTGAACAACTTGGCCGCGACTCTTGGCCAAAGCACCTTTAGAACCCAGCTTGATGACTACCGTCGGCACTTTTTGAGCAAATACTTCCAGGGCTCGGTTTAAACTCTTGGCTTTGGCAATATTGATAGCTTCCATTTCATCCAATAGCAGCAGGTCCACGTACTCGAGGCACTTCCAAATCCCTGAATTCCACTGATTCTTGTTATCGGAATTCGGATCCAGCGAGATTGTCATACCGATCTGTTTAGCATCCTGGAACAACTGGGGGAAAGAACCAACCATCCCTTCTTGCAGGAAGAAAGAGGAGATGTGCAAGTGATCATGCTCGCGAAACACCTTCGGTGAAACGTCCTTGTAATAAAGGTGCGGAATGGTGCCTGGAAAAGTCACTTGGGCCTTGTCATCCCGGAAATTCAGCGAGATTGTAATCCCGGTCCGAAGTTTGGAGTCGCGAAGGATGTTGCTCGTCTTTACCTTCCTGGCCTCGAGTTCCTCTAGACAATAAGATCCAAAATCGTCTTTCCCCACTTTGCTGATGAAAGACAGAGGGACGCCCAGCTTAGCCAAACCGCAGGCAAGAATAGCGGAGGGGCTCCCCAAGGTGAGAACCATCTCCTGAGCTAGAATCTCACGACCCAACACCGGAAACGTCTGCAGGTTGCTCCCAATGATGTCTACATTCAACTCACCTACCACCAGGACTTTCTTCTTTTTCTTTGCAATCAACTCGAGTTCCTCCCGTGCGTTTCAGCCGTTCACCAGCCCTCACAGATAACGGATAAAGGTGTCTCCAAGGCGGAAGCCAATCCGATATCTTCTCTCATTTTCCCCTTATCAGTCAAGGAGTTATTGGGTTAACGCGGAATTCCTTAGACATTTGGGCACCCTCATACTATCTTTTGGGTCTGGGAAATTGTCGGGATGTATGCTGAACCTAAAGGAGATAGCATTTAATGAGACAGCCAGGCAGAAAGGCTTTTCCGAATCAGAGAGGTGTGACTCCTCTGGCGGTGCTACTACTACTGATTGTGATCTTTGGCGCGACCTTGCTAATACTTTCTTATAGCCGCTGGGAGGGCAGAAAGCCACAGTTGACTTTTGACCATGACTTTAAAGCGCTTGGTCGGCACCCGACTCTCAACCTCAAAGTGGAAGACGCAGAAACTGGAATCCGTCACATTTCCGTTCAGCTGCGGCAAAAGGACCTGCAAGCCACCCTTGTCGAAGAGAACCTGCCTGGACCTTCTGTCTTCAGGTTTTGGTCTTCCGGGTTCGTCAAGGTCAGAGAATTTGATCTCGGGAATCTAATCTCAACTAATTTCAAGCCACAGGAGGGCCCTGCAACACTGGCCATCACAGTTTCTGACCATTCTTTGCGGAACTTCTTCCGTGGGAACCAGGTCGACCTACAGAAGGAATTTGTCTTCGACCTATATCCGCCCAGACTCGAGGTGCTGTCAAGCCAGCATTACATCAATCAAGGGGGCTCAGAATGCGTGGTCTATAAAGTTTCTCCTAATGCTGAAGTCTCTGGCGTTCAAGCTGGCCCCCTCTTTTTCCCGGGGTTTGTCGTGGGCACTGCTGATCCTGGTCTTCGGTTTAGCCTCTTTGCTTTTGCTTACAACATCCCCACGGACAGCCCACTCAAAGTTATTGCCCGCGATGCTGCGGGTAACGAAGCCGTTGCAGGATTTTGGTACAAGCTTTTCCCCAAGAAGTTCCGCAGTCGGGAGATTCAACTTGAGGATGGATTTCTGCAGAAGGTTGTCCCGGAGATTGTATCTCGCACTCCCACTGTGCGGGATCAAGGCGACTTGTTGAAGACTTTCCTGGAAATCAACTCCAACCTTCGGAAAGCCAATCACGAATTCATTGCGGAGTTATCTAGAAAGTCGCCTCCACGATTTCTCTGGAACGGTCCATTTCTCCAGCTCAGCAACTCACAGGTAGAATCATTATTTGCGGATCATCGAACCTATATTTATCAGGGCAAGGAGGTCGACCGCCAGGACCACGTGGGCTTTGATCTTTCGGTTACCCAACAGTATCCAATCGAGGCCGCTAACGACGGGGTTGTGGTCTATGCCGATTACTTCGGAATCTACGGCAATGCAGTCATCCTGGATCATGGCTGTGGACTGCTTTCTCTTTACGGGCACATGAGTTCCATCAATGTAAAAGTCGGCCAGGAAGTAAAGAAGAAGGAAATCCTGGGGCGAAGCGGAGCCACCGGCTTGGCCGGCGGTGATCACTTGCATTTCGGGATGTTCTTGCAGGGTGTGCCCATCAATCCGACCGAATGGTGGGACGGGAAGTGGATCAAAGAACATGTCTTGGACCGGCTGAATTTGAAGCAATAATCAGTTGTCCTGGTTCAGAAACTCAGCTTTAGCCCAAGCTGTATGACTCTTGGGTCGCCAGCCGAGGTTATGGAACCGAACTCGCAAGTCCCTAAAACAGTATTTGGAGCATTCAGCGGAGGCGTGTTTGTCAGGTTAAAGGCCTCAGCCCTAAAAAACATGAGAGATCCACTCAAAGGCAGGGATGCAAATGAGGCCAAAGCTTCCTGAAACAATGCTCCAGCAGCTCTGGGAGGAATGCCTCATCGCAGACATGCATACGACGCACGTCTGCGACACCCGGCGGCCCAAGTTTGCTTGCCAGTCTGCTTTATAGGGGTTGAGCTCTAGGAGGCCGATTTTTGTCTTGCGTATTTGTCGGCCTAACACAGTTCGGCCCTCCAACCCCCCATTTTCGTTAAAGTCCTCCTCTATTGACTCTGTTCCCCCAAGTGAAAGACAACAAGCCCACTTTCGGTCAACACCGATCCGACCGTCAACTTAAAGAAACAACGGGATTAATCCGATAAACACTGTGGTGCCATGGTGAGGCGTGCGCCTGCGGCTAGTGGGTCTATAGCCATGGGGGCAATCCTCTGCCAGCCGATGCTCGGAGAACTGGTTTGATGAGGTCCCATGAATTGCCACGAATGTTAGGAATCGTCTTCCTGCTAACCCTGGCCGCGATTGGACTTCCCGTGTCGAGCTATGCTCAAGTTCCCGGGATTACGGGAGTGGATCCCTATTACCAGATGGCTGGAGGGCCTGCCTTCGTGTTGACTGTATTCGGGAATAACTTCGTGGCCGCATCCCCCGGCATAACCGGATCAACAGTTCAATGGAATAACAACCAGCGCACGACCACCTTCGTTTCTTCTGGGATCCTGAGAGCGGTCATTCCTGCCAGCGATATCGCCCTCCCTGGAACTGCCAACATCACCGTGCTTAATCCTGATCCAGGGGGAGGCGTCTCCAACACCGCAGTTTTTACTATTAACCAGGTGCCATCAATTGCGGGGCTCACTCCAAGTTTTCAAATAGCTGGGCAACCCGCATTCGTCTTGACGGTAAACGGCGCTAATTTCCTGCCAGGTTCCAAGGTCTGCTGGAACGGAGCGCTGCGGACCACCACCTATGTGGCTTCTAATCAGCTTCGGGCGGACATCCCGGCCAGCGACATCGCCAGTCAGGGGACGGCAAACATCAGCGTTGTGAACCCGGATCCAGGTGGAGGCACCTCTAACCAAGTGACATTCACAATCTACGATTCCACGCCCAACCCGGTTCCTCAGGTCACGACCCTTTCTCCCAGCTTTAATCTGGCCGGGGGTGCACCCTTCACCCTCACCGTAACAGGTACAGGGTTTGTGAGTGGCTCAGTGGTGCGCTGGAACCTCTCTCCCAGGTCAACTACCATGGTCAGCTCAACACAACTGCGAGCGGATATCCTGGCCAGCGACATTGCGACAGCCGTTCCGGTCTCAGTCAGTGTAATGAATCCAGTGCCAGGCGGTGGCATCTCGACTTCTCTGGGATTCACGATCAGTGTCAACAGTCCGGTGCCGACCGTCAGCAGTTTGAATCCTTCGATTGTGACGCGCCTGGGACCTTCTTTTGTTCTAACAGTCAGCGGTTCTAATTTCGTTTCGGGCTCCGCTGTTTACTGGAACGGGTCAATGCGACCGACCACTTTTGTAGATAATGGTACGCTCAGAGTAAACATAAACGACA
>DATKMG010000251.1:0-4397 GCA_035541995.1 Terriglobia bacterium | reverse complement strand
GAAAACAGCGAATTCAATCCTTGGAACTGGTTCCGTACGGGGATGGTCGATTTGAAGTGTACAAGAACGACAAGAAGCTGCACTCGAAGCTCGAGACCGACGAGTTTCCTGATGAGGACAAACTCTTACGCCAGCTTCTTTGAAACCAGGGTTTGTTGCCGTCTTTGCCGGGCCATTGGCTGCTAAGGAATTTCCCAGTCGACCTCAATCGACCCACTTGTTCACGTCAGCGTGAGGAACGTAATTCCCCAGTGAGTGGACCAATTCAGCTGGTTCCTGCGAGGCCATAATAAGCTGGCGATGACTGGCTTGAATAAATCCTTCCCGCACACCATGGTCGATCAAATCCAGTAGAGGGGAAAAATAACCTCTTACGTTTAAAAGTCCAATCGGCCGGGAGTGGAGGCCTAGCTGTGCCCAAGTGATGACCTCGAAGAGTTCCTCGAATGTTCCAAATCCCCCCGGCAAGGCGATATAACCGTCTGCCAAGGACGACATTCGTGCTTTACGCTCGTGCATCGTCGATACAACCGCCAATTCCGTCAGCTGAAGGTGCGCAACTTCCCTTGCCATCAAGGCGTCGGTGATGACGCCATAAACTCTTCCGCCCAATGAGAGCACTGTATCCGCCAGGATTCCCATCAAACCAATACCGCCCCCTCCATAGATTAAATCCAGTTGCTGTTGAACCAGAACTCGAGCCAGTTCCCGGGCTGCCTCCTGATAAGAAGGATGACTTCCCCTGCTGGATCCACAAAAAACGCAGACACGGTTCATGGGCTGATGTCTATTCCTGAGATCTCCTAGGGTTCTCTTGGACTGAGCTACGCCATTTGAAAGATAATATGCCGTAAAACACGAGGATCTTGGAGTTTATTTTTCAAGGAGGATCCATGAATCGATATGGTGGTCTGAGACCAGAAAGTGCCTGGGCCCTCTCGATCTTAATCCTGATAGGAATGAACGCATCTTCCAGCGCGCAGGATCTGAAATCCTTGGAGAAGATCTACGCCCCTAAATTGGAAAAGATTCTAAAAGAGAATATCGCTTCTTTCTGGTATCCAAAATGTCTGGATCGCGAGAATGGAGGATACATCATCAGTTTCGGTCCACAAGGCCAGATCCTCCAAGGCGGGACCAAGGGGATTGTGACGCAATCCCGCATGGTATGGCTGTTTTCAAGAATGGCGCGTGAAGGGTACGGCCGGGCAGAATACCTCGAGGCCGCTGACTTGGGATATCGCTTCTTGATGGAAAGAATGTGGGACCCGAAGAACGGCGGATTCTATTGGGAAGTCGACGGCTCGGGGGATCAAAAGCTAAAGCCCATGAAGCATCTATATGGTCAGTCTTTCGCCCTTTATGGTATTTCCGAATATTACTTGGCCTCGAAGAAACCCGAGGTGCTGCAATTTGCAGTTGAGTTCTTCAACCTCCTGGACACAAAAGCTCATGACAAGGAATACGGAGGGTATATCGAGTTCTTCACTCCCGACTGGAAAAGGCCCCGACCAGACACGGTGAACTATATGGACGGAGCCAGAAGTAACCTGAAGCTGATGAATACACATCTTCATTTGCTTGAGGCGATGACTACATTCTACCGGGCAAGCCGTCTTCCCCTGGCTCGAGAGAGACTGCTTGAGCTGATTGCTATTGAGAGCAATAGTGCAGTACGCAAGGATATCGGGGCCTGTACCGATCAATACGAGCGCAACTGGACTCCATTGCTGTTCCCTCAAACCGCCAGAGCTTCTTATGGTCATGACCTCGAAAATATCTGGTTGCTCATAAATGCTTGTCAGGCCGCCAATGTCCCGAGCTCCATATTCGGAGACCTCTTTCGCACCCTGTTTGACTACTCCCTGCGTTATGGCTACGACGCCAAAGACGGAGGATTTTACGAATCCGGCCCCCTCGGGAAGCCAGCCGATCGGCTCAACAAGACATGGTGGGTGGAGGCTGAGGTTCTAGTCAGTTCACTCTACATGTTCCGCATGACCGGGGATCAGAAGTACGTTCGCACCTTTGAGGAGACCTTCAAGTTTGTCGACACTCACCAGGTCGACTGGAAATTTGGTGAATGGTTCGAAACGATCACTCCAAACGGAAAAGCTATCGGCAATAAAGGCCACATTTGGAAAGCTGGTTATCATAATGGTAGGGCTATGATGGAATGCTTATCCATCTTGAAGGGTGAGGAGACTATTCAATAAAACGATATGAAATCCCTAGGATAATTGAAACTCCGAGAGGGAAACATCTGATCGTGCCCAGATAGAATTGATATAATGTTGGCAATGGGTCAGTGACGAGGGCCAGGAACATAATCGCTGAAAGATCCTGCGAGAAGACTGTAAACCCGAATAGACTTTGAGGATGCTAGACAACTCGCGACCCTCTTCCGGAATCTGACCTGTAACGATTGAGGCGATCGGGAGGGGGAAGCGTCTCCACTTGGGAAAGAACATCCGGCGCTTCAACCCGCTCTAGTCAAGAGGAGGGGATGGGATTATGCAACTGGAACTAAAGCGTGAGGAACAAGAACTTCTCCAGTCTCTGCTGGAGGAGAGCTGTCAAGAGCTACGCGCTGAGATTCGGAAGACTGCGAGCCATGATTTCAAGGAAGCCTTGAAGTTGAAGGAGCACCTCTTTGAAGGCTTGTTGGAGAAACTTCTAACCCGGGTGCAATCGACAACAGCTTGAGTTCACACTCGAAGGGCACGAAGGATTTCAGAAGCGGACTTAGACTCTCTCCCAACCCATCGGGAGAAGTTAGTACGAGTGATGGGCGGAGGCGGGTCACCTTTCCCGCAACTTCAGCTCTTCCGGGGAAAGAACTCTGCCTCCTTCCCGTATGATGTTGAGGGAATATCCATATATCCCGATTCTCCCAGCTCAGCTTTACATTAGAACCCAACAACTGATACCAGGAGACTTATGCGACCCATTGTCCAAATCTCTTTAGACCTTACTTCTATCTCGGAAGCCCTGGAGACTGCACAAATGGCAATCCGTGCTGGCGTGGACTGGCTGGAGGCTGGAACTCCGATGATCATCGCCGAAGGGATGCATGGCGTGCGCGCACTACGATCAGCTTTCCCTGATACTCCGATTGTGGCCGATCTGAAGACAATGGATGGAGGCTGGCTGGAGGCAGAGTTGATGGCCAAAGCAGGAGCCAGCCTGGTGGTGGTGATGGGGCAAGCTCATCGTGAGACTGTAGAACTCGTGGTCCGTGCCGGCAAGGATTATGGAGTCGGTGTGATGGGCGACAACCTCGGTATGTCCGATTCTGTCAAGGGAGCTAAGTTGCTGGAGGACTTGGGCTGCGATTATGTAATTCATCACATCGGCTATGACCACCGGAATGTATTGCGCGATCGTGGCTTGCAAGCCCCGACCCCTCTGGAGCAATTGCGCGAAGTGGTGTCAGCAGTCGGCATCCCGGTGCAGGCAGTCGGGGGACTAACCATCGAGCAAGCAGTTCACACCCCGGAATACGGGGCACCGCTGGTGGTCATCGGTGCACCGCTGGCTGTCGATGCCCACTCGTTCCGAACTGCGTCGGGCAACGTTGAAGAGATCCTTCGCCGGATTTGCGAAAGAGTCCACAGCTACGGTGATGTACCCGTGAAACGTGCACCTCGGCTTCGAGACTTGCATTCTGTCAGATGACGGACCAGGGAATACGAGGGGAACTTCACCGAGCCGACTTAAGAGACAGAAAGGACACAGATGGCCGGTTACACCGAAGAACATGCCCAGTCGGGAATTCAGGCAGAGCTGCCAAAACTCGAAGTTTGGCCCAACCAATATAGAGGCTATGAGATAACTATCGAGATACCGGAATTCACTTCCATTTGTCCAAAAACCAAGCTTCCTGATTTCGGTGCGGTGACTATCAAATATATGCCCGACCAACTATGTGTGGAATTAAAGGCGCTGAAGTACTACATCTTGGGATTTCGAAACCTGGGCATCTTTTATGAGAATGCCGTCAACCGGATCCTTCATGACATCGTCGTCGTCTGCAGCCCCAAATGGTGTATTGTTCGGGGGGAGTTTAATGTCAGGGGCGGCATGAAGACCATCATTGAGGCCCGCCATCCAGTGGCTTGATCGGCCTTTTGAGATTTAACGGAATCATTGCAGGGATAGGCAATGAACAGGACCGAACGCGGGGATAAGCCTGCTGCAAAGGAGGGAATTTTTCTTTTGGTTCAAAGCACCGATTTGTTAACATTGACGTGTGAAACGCTGCAATTCCAGTGATACCCCATTGACCTCTCGGTAGGGTTGCCCATGACCGGCAATCATGTTAGCATGAGGTGCCTGGGAGACGACAAGCGGAACCTCAAAACTCAAAGTGAAGGAGTTGGCTATGACTTATATTA
>DATKMG010000250.1:0-6294 GCA_035541995.1 Terriglobia bacterium | reverse complement strand
AAGGCCGTGGGGAGTTCTGGATAGAACCTGAAGTCCTGCGGAGCATCCATCACGACGAGGCCGCGCGAATCCAGCAGACTGTTCCCGTTCGCCTGTAACTTCCGGTCGTACAGGGGGGCGACGAAGTCGATTCTCACATTGCTCACTTCCCTCATCGCATACCCGGTATGATTCTTCGCAAGCTGTGCCCAGAGGTGAATCGGCGAATTGCCACTCGCTACTTCCAACACCGTGAAGCGCACGCGCAGGAACACCGGATCGTTCCAGGCGTCTGCGAGGCAGTTGCCATCGCTATTCGAAACAAACGCCTCCTCTTGCAGGACGACGTCGTTTCTCTTGACCCTGATTTGGGCGATTGGAAGATAACCTTCGGCGAGAGACGGCACGGCGGAACCATCGTCCCGGTCCCGGTTCGGGAACTCCGGTTTGTCGCCCACGGAGAAACTGACTTGAAGGGATTCATCCCGCCGGTCTTTAAAGAGCCGCCGATCCGCATCGACGAGCGTCGGGCTCGTCAGGGTCAAATTGCCGTTCCACATGACACCGAATTCATCCGGATGGTCCTTGCACCCCAAAAACGTGATAGGCCGCGGCATATCCGCCCATCGGGCAACGGCTTGTTCGTAAGAGGGATCTTCAGAGTGGAGAATGCCTGTTAGGCCTGTCAGAAGCGAGCCAACGGCCAGGAGTCCAACGAATAGCTTCACTTGAAATTGCATGTCATCTCCTCATGAATTTAGGTGCGAGATCAGGCCGGCACAAACCCAGCCGGAGGGTGATCATAGTTCCCAAACCATACCATACTTCGTGTCTCGTTTTGGAGCGAGAAGGTCAACTGGGCACAATCAAAAGTGACGTACAAGGGAGAAACTAGTTTAGGGTTTTTCGGCGACCAGGCAACTTGGCCTGAAAGGCCAAGGTATTGGAGCCCAGGGCTAGCGAAGGGACTCTTGTCCCGAGCGTCGCACTGGGTCAAATCCGTGGATGCTGCGGCTGGGTTCCAGGCTGATCGGCCCAGGTTTGGTCGTGCTGGGCCTCGGCCTCTGTCGGCAGGTATTTGTGGGTGTGTTTTTTAACTTCCTGGATCAAATCTGCGGCCCGAAGCGGTTTTGCAACATAGCCATCCATACCGGCTTCCAAACAACGTTGGCAATCTCCCGTCATCGCGTGCGCCGTCATGGCAATAATCGGGGTGTGCGCCCCTCGTGCTAGATCCATAGCGCGAATGGCTGCAGTGGCTTCAAATCCATCCATTTCCGGCATCTGCACGTCCATCAATACAACGTCGAACCCTTCATAGGCACATCTCTTCAGGATCTCGAGCACTTCTCGCCCATTGTTGGCTACCACTACGGTGTGACCCCGCTTTTGCAGCACTGAGATCGCCAGCCTCTGGTTGACGAGATTATCCTCAGCCAGGAGAACGCGAAGGCCCCCTTCATCGGTTGTACGCGCAGAAGTGTAAAGTTCATGATTCTCCGTCTTTGCCAGCGCTTGGCCTGCGAGTGCGAGCAGGATTGCGTCGAGCAACTCGGATTGAGTAATTGGCTTGACGAGATGGACTGCGATCCCTAATTCGCGACACCGGGCAACGTCAGTGAGCTGGCGATCAGAAGTCAGCATCATGATCGTAGATCCCGTCATTTCCGGGTTGTCCTTAATCCGTTGTGCCAATGCGAAACCATCCATCTCTGGCATGTGCCCGTCGAGCAAAACCAGCGGGAACGGCTTTCCTGCGGCACAGGCCCGCTCCAGGGCTACCAGTGCAGATCGTCCGCCATCGACCGCTTCCGGCGCCATACGCCAATTGCGCAGTATTTCCTCAAGGATAAGGCGGTTCGTGGCATTGTCGTCGACTACTAGAACAGTGAGATTCTGCAAAGCCTCCGGATCGAGTCTCCCCGTGCTCTGAGCTGGGGTTCTCCCCTGTTTGAAGACTGCCGTGAAATGGAACGTACTGCCTTTGCCCAGTTCGCTTTCAACCCATAGGCGGCCACCCATTAGTTGGACCAGGCGGGTCGAGATCGTCAGACCAAGACCCGTGCCGCCAAACTTGCGTGTAGTTGAGCTATCAGCCTGTGTGAAGGCTTTAAAGATTTCCTGTTGTTTCTCGATGGAGATTCCCGGACCTGTGTCCGTGACACTAAAGCGTAAGCCAACATCTTGATCTGCTCGCGATTCCAGTTCCACACTCAGGAGCACCTCACCTTGTTCAGTAAATTTCACGGAGTTTCCGACAAGGTTAACGATAATCTGCCGCAGCCGTCCGGGGTCGCCGACCAGGTAATCCGGCACGATTGCAGGAACACGATAGGTAAGTTCCAAGCCCTTCTTGTGAGCCTTGAGGGCGAGCATCTTCAGGGTTTCTCCCAGGTTATCCCGAAGTTCGAATTCCACGTGGTCTAGATCCAGCTTTCCGGCTTCGATTTTTGAGAAGTCCAGGATATCGTTAATCACTCCCAGCAGGCCATCAGCCGAACTTTTCAACATGGTGAGGTACTCCCTCTGTTCCCGGCTGAGGTTAGTGTCCAGAGCCAGTTCCGTCATTCCCAGGATACCATTCATCGGAGTCCGGATTTCGTGGCTCATATTGGCCAGAAACTCGCTCTTGGCCCGGTTGGCATCTTCGGCTGCTTCTTTGGCCTTTTGAAGCCCCATCTTGCTGCGCTGCAACCGCTGCTGGGTGACTAGCAACCGTGCACTGGAACATGCAAAAGAAGCTAATACAATTATCGATGCCAGCGTGATGTGCCCTTGAGCGATCCGGGCTGACAGTACCAAGATGAGGGAAGGATACAGGAGCGGGAAGAGCTGTTGCACCACGATACCATGAGTTTGCGGAGTCACCCCGTGGCTTATCTGCGATGGTTCCACTTTGTTCCACGTGACCGCGATCCCATACGGAATGACCAGCAGGATGCTCCAAACCAGGTCGAACCATTGACCTGACACCAGCTTGCTGCTCAGGTGGCTATAGTAAGAGTCTGCCAGCGCAGCTAGGAACAGGAACAGCGTCATGCGCCCAAAGAGGGCCCGCACGACATCCGAGCTTGTTAGAGTTGCCCGCAGGAAGAAGGCTCCGGTTAACACCGAGTCAAATACGAGGGTACGGTTCCAAAAGGAATTTGTGAGCGTAGTAGCCGATGGTGGACTCAGGTAAGAAAAGTAGAGATAGACTGCAATCCAGAAAAGGATTGCTTGGAGGAAATCGAGCAGGTGGATCCGGTCCAATCGATTCGGCTCATGGTCTGGATCCAGGAAGAGAGCCATTCCTAGTGGTACTGTCGAAAAAACAAAGAGAATGTCTGAAAGAGGTTGAGCGGCGTTAGCCCAATTCGGGAAAAAGTCAGCGAAGAGTTCTACGCTTTGGGCGAAAACCCAGACCGTGAATGTTACTGTCATCAGACGCCAAAAGTACCGCCCAAGGCTGCCGGACCGGCGTGATGCCTGGATCGAAGCCACGGTGCACATAATTCCGAGCGTAAGTTGGATCTGGCAAGACAAGAGAGGTCCAGGTGGCTTTTCCCCCAAGCTGACAAGCAATGCGCCGTGCGTTACGAGCAGAATGCAGACCGGGATCAGCGCCCATCGCGACGATCGCAGGAGGGGAACCACGGATGATTTTTCCTGAACAACTGCAGACATGGGGCGAATACGATTCTCCATCCTGGCCCTCGCTGAAATCCTGCGCTGGCGCACCGTGCGAACCCTTAAATTGGCCAGTCCTTCCTGCGCACAGGATGGTCTCAAGAAAAGCCTCCAGCTGGCCTCTGACCATTGAGGACAATCCTGTAATCATATCATCGGCGGGATAACCGCATCCCGTTAGAGAGCATTGCCGCCCAATCGGTTACCCCTTTTCTGACCTCTCGGCATCATGTCGCGCCATTTGCTTGCTATGCCCTGCGCCCCCTTCCCATGGCCTTATTCAAGCTCACCTCCGAGGATGAAACTGTCGAAACCGGAGGGTTCGAATCTAAAGTCAGTAGCCTCCAAGTTCTTCTGATTAAGGAAGCATGGAGCATGCCCCAAGGCACCATGCAAGCGATCAATCAGGGACAAACTGAGGTATAATCCCGGGCTTCGGAAGCGCTTACCGGAAATTCCGGGTTGATGTGAGCAACATGCGGAATTAAACTGCACCGAACTTTAAAAAAAGAGGTCAGGCAATGGAAAATCTTAATCGTCGTCGCTTTATCCAGGTTACCACAGCGGCCAGTGCGTCAGGATTACTGGCCGGCATACCGACCAATGCTGCGGATCAGCACATGCGGCTAGGTTTGATCGTGGGTGTTCAACGGGACGCCGACAAGGCTCTTAAGCTTGTTCACGACCTCGGAATCCCCACGTGCCAAGCCCAAACCGATGACTACTCGGACCGGGTACACGGTTCTTTGAAGGCCGCCATCGAAAAGTATGGCATTGAGGTCACGGCCGTTAATTCTTCAGGCGGTCCGCCCAATGTTTATGATTTCTACCAGGGTCCACTGACCATTGGCGTAGTTCCCAAGAAATACCGCCGGCAGCGCATCGACAATTTCAAGCGAGCGTCCGATTTTGCTAAGAAGCTAGGAGTCCCTGCCTTCCACACCCACTATGGATTCATTCCCGAAAATCCCAACGATTCTGAGTATTCCGGCGTTGTGGAGGCACTCCGCGAGGTTGCGGCCCACCTGAAGGGAAACGGCCAAATGATGCTCTACGAGACCGGGCAAGAGAGTCCAGTTACCATGCTCCGTGCCATCACGGACGTCGGGGTTGATAACCAGTTTGTGAACTTGGACACTGCCAACCTGATTCTCTACGGCAAGGGCAATCCCCTCGACGCACTTGATGTGGTCGGCAGACTGGTGAGAGGAGTGCACGCCAAGGACGGCCTCTTCCCCACCGATCCTAAGCGGCTCGGGGAGGAGGTGCCCATCGGACAGGGCAAGGCAAATTTCCCCAAGTTGATTCCCCGCCTGAAGGAATTGGGGTATACGGGAGCAATCACCATCGAACGCGAGATTTCGGGGCCCAAGCAGATTGAGGATATCAAGAAGGAAAAGGTCTATCTCGAGAAGCTTATCGGCTGAGAACCGGGGTCTGGTATCCGAAGGGAAGACAGCGGCAGTTCCTTGAAGCGCTGGGCTATTCGCAATCGACCTCTCCGAGGCCGACAAGTCATTTTCATTTGCAGTGGTGACCAGAAATGGCGAGGCATTGCCGGTGAGATCATTCCGAGTAGGGAAATCCCGAATGATTTTGCGTCTATTCGCTGTCTTTCTCATGATAGCTACCGGAACGCGCCAAGCAGTATGCGCAAGCGACTCAAGATTGGATTGGTGGCGTGAGGCTCGCTTTGGCATGTTCATCCATTGGGGGCCTGTCAGTTTGAAAGGCACTGAAATTGGCTGGTCACGCGGGGACCAGGTGCCGGTCGAGGAATACGATGCCCTCTACCGTAAATTCAATCCCACGAGGTTTGAAGCTGAGGTTTGGGTCCGAACGGCCAAGGAGGCCGGGATGAAATACATCGTGCTTACCTCCAAACACCATGACGGATTCTGCCTTTGGGACAGCAAGTATACCGACTACAATATCATGAACACCCCCTTTCATCGAGATGTAGTGAAGGAGCTGGCCGCTGCCTGCCGGCACAACGACATTGTCTTCTGTCTATACCATTCTATTTGTGATTGGCGGCACCCTGACTATCCGCTTGGAAGTCCTGGTGGGAAGACCGAAAAGCCGGCGCCCAACATGGACCGTTACAATCAATACCTAAAAAATCAATTGGCGGAACTGACCCGCAATTATGGTCCTTTGGGGATCCTGTGGTTCGACGGAGAGTGGGAAACTCCCTGGACGGAAGCAAGAGGCCAGGACCTATACCGTTACTGTCGAAGTTTGCAGGATTCTATCCTCATCAACAACCGGGTGAGCAAGGCGCGCAAAGATATGGAGGGGACCAGCCGGGCGGGACAATTTGCGGGTGATTACGACACCCCGGAACAGCAGATCGGTAGTTTTCAAAATGGCCGCCCCTGGGAGTCGTGCATCACCCTCTGCGAGCAGTGGGCCTGGAAACCAAACGACAAGATGAAATCCCTGAAAGAATGCCTTCAAACCCTCATTACTTGCGCGGGCGGAGATGGCAACTTGCTATTGAATGTGGGACCCATGCCCACGGGTGAAATTGAGCCCCGCCAAGTGGAAAGGCTCAACGAAATCGGGCAATGGATTTCCCAATACGGCCAGAGCATCTATGGCACGCGCGGTGGCCCTTTCAAGCCGGGCGCCTGGGGTGCGAGC
>DATKMG010000249.1:0-8843 GCA_035541995.1 Terriglobia bacterium | reverse complement strand
AGCGGCTGAGATCCATTGTAGATCAAGCCGAATCCACTTAACTTAACCGGGATGAATTGGAGGAGATGAATATGAAACATCTATTGAGTAAGGGATGCTTGGTATTCGGGACTCTGTTACTTCTGGGCGCGGTTTCGAGTCAAGCACAAGGTGGCTATGTCGTGTCGGCGGAAGTTCCTTTTGCATTTACGGCGGGGAACTCTCATTTCGAGGAAGGCCGAGTTCTGATTAAAGAGGGTAGTACCGGCTTGAGTATGCTTCTGGTTAGCAGCCTGGAAGGGAAGGGTGCGGCAATTCTCTTGACCAACAGTACGATGCTGGAGAAGGAGTCTGCCAGCAAGCCGCGACTGATCTTTAATCAGTATGGCGATCGCTATTTTCTTTCCCAGATCTGGTTCGGCGGAGGGGGTTTAGGATGCCAGCTGGAACGATCGAAAGCTGAGAAGGAAACGGCCCAAACGGCTACTGCTAAGAACCTGAAGCCATCGGTCGTCGAAATCGCTGCCCGTTAGTCAAGGCCGATAATAATCCGGAAGATGGAATGGTCGGAATTATGTGTGGAGCAGGGATGAACAGAGCGGAATGGAGAAAAAAGGATTGGGAATCCCAGATTCTCCATTCCACTAACTTGCTCCAGGGGTGTCTATATGCCAAGTACGCTGATGGCAGCGGATAGGATCATCTCTTCTGCTTCTCTTGAGCCGTGACAGAAGGTAGTCTTTCAATACTGCTGTCAAAACTCTAGCCCGATCTCCATCTTCAGCCATTTCTTAAATTCTTCGTTTTCCCGAGCCAACACCTCCGCATTGATCAATCCCCTGCTCAGGGCAATGAACTGGGCGCGGCTGCGTGGATTGAAAACAAATCCCCAGTCTTCGTGTTGGATCTGATGGTTGTCAACTTCCAATTTGGTGTAAAGCTCTCGTAAACGATTTTGTACCCCTCGCTCCGAAAGATACCTTCGCCGGGCAATGGCTTTGTCAGTCAGGCCAAGAGAAATATCAAGCAAGGCTTCATACTCCACATCAGTCAGGCCGGTGTGGCTGTTCTCCACACGGGATTGTACTCCACGAACATTTCTATCGATCCAGCATTGTTCATCTTCCAGAATCGCGCGCATCGCCTGGGTCAGATTATGCTCAGAGGAGTCCTTCAACATATATCCATAGACGGTTTCCCCGGGGACAATTTTCCTCAATTCCCGCAGGTAAGCTTCATCCTTGAATTGGGACCAAAAAAGAATTCGAGTCAGAGGGGATTTGCTCCAGATGGCCTGGGCGGCTTTTATCCCGTTTAGAACCGGCAATTGGATGTCCATAATAATCAGGAGCGGATGTTGCCGGAGTGCTACTTCAACGGCTTGCGTCCCGTCAACAGCTTCCAAGAGAGGTTGATGTCCGGGAAAACAAAGCGCCACGGTGTGGCGCAAATACTCGCGCTGAAAGGCCACATCTTCCACCACCAATACGCCGTTCACCTAAATCCCTTCCTGCAGTCTTTGATCTCGACTATCGTAACGCAAGGTTAATTGGGAAGCCAGTGGATGTGGGGGACAATCGTTTATCCTTTTGTGAATGGATGCAGATATTCGGGATCCCACTCCTGGTCTAATTTGTCACGATCCTACTTGGACCCACCCCATCATCCACGGAACGCGAAATTCTCTTCTTCCATCGAGGTTTCATGATCTGCGAGGTTCCCGGATTCTTTTGCGGAATGATAGCCGCTTTCAGTCACGTCCTCGCAATGGAAATGGTGAGAGCTTAACGCAGATCTGGCGTTATGGGCTTTCTGAATCCATGCCGTGGTGAGCTGGAATTTCTCAGGGGGGGGCGACACCTGGAATTAATTCTCAAATATACCACGTAAGGTAGAGAGCAACCAGAGTCACAGCCTCAAGCCTCAATCTGGAAGTCCCTGGAAGGGGATATAATCGCGATGGCGCCTCGATGTCCTCGGTATAAGTCTCACAAGTCTCAGATCACCTTGTGGACATGTCTAGGAGGATGTGTACTAACTCTATTTCCCAAGTCACAAATCGAATGGAAAGGACAAGGAATCCAATTATGAATTACTGGAGAGTGAAACGATCCTCGGAATCGGCGTCCGGTTCTGTACTACCACTGCCCCAGACCAAAATCATGCGCAGTACGACGTTTTGACCCTGCGCAGTACGGTGCGTTGACTTGCCGGAATTGCTGTTAGCCTTTCTGGCCGTGCCCTAGGGCGGGGAGAACGCCGAGTTGCTGCCAAACCCCCAAGGCGTCATAGTCAGCCCATTCTTCCACGATCTTCCCGCCTGAAATCCGGAGGGTGGTTGTTCCCGTTGCTGAGAAATGCTTTCCTGTCGGCTTTGTACCCATCCACTCACCCTTGTGCGTCCCGCTATATTTCCAGCGAACCACGACCTTGTCCCCTTCGGCAATCAACTCCTGGATGGTGTAGTGGATATCAGGATAAGTCGTGTGGATCCCGGTGATGAACAACTTGCGTGCTTCGTGACCGCGGATCTCAGGCATGTGGGGGGCGCAGAAGACTGAATCGTGCGAGAAAATCTCCTGGACCAGAGCCAGGTCCGGCTTGTTCAGGATCTCATCAAAGTAACGACGAACCAGAATCTTGTTTGCTTCTGACATTGCCTCTATCTCCCTCGCTGCTTGTTCCAAGCCCTCACTGCAGCAGCATTGGCAGTGATTCTATCACCAAGGTGGGCTGGCAGAGCAAAAAAGGGGGGGTGACACTAATGGATGCTTACGAAAGCAACATTGGGTCGTACGCCCTGCCCACACTCCATGAGAGGAATTCGAATTCCCATCAGGCGATTCTTGACAGTACTAGTACATCCGCACATGAAATCAAGGGTGCTGCGAAATGAACCGTTTGGGTTCCCGGACTTGGCCTTGTTGGTCAAGGTGGTCAATTCGCGCCTTTCTATGGCGGTATGGCAACACTGGACGGCGGAAGCATCCGAGGGGCACTTAAAAGAAAAGTATTTCTCTTCTGCCCATCGAGTCAATTCTCTGCCTAGCTTTGACCTTTGCCGCTGCTGGAAATGGAAAGAGAAGGGAGACTCCATTGAGGCTGGATTCAGGATCGTATTCCAGGCACAGTGGGCCGGCTGGTTCGGTAGGGTGAAGGCTTTTCTTTCAAGGACTTGGATCGGTGTTCACCCACTAGCGGCACCGAGGAGCATTTGAGTGGACAAGACATTCCATCAAGCAAAGTCTTCTCCCCCCTAGCCTGAACCCGCTCCGCTTTCGGCCTTCGGCTTTGGGTATTGGATTGCTGTCTGGACCCCTGGAGGGCGTCAAGCCCAGTATTGGTTATTGTTGAGGCGCCGAGTGAGGAAACGGTCCTTGAAGTGATACTTTTCTGGGTGGGCGATCTGGAGTCTGCCTCAAACACGTCGAAGACTCCCCTTTCCAGCCGCGTTAAGATAGAATTATTGATGACGATTGTTTCAATACAGTTGAGCCCTTACCGCGCGTTGTCCAACTCCGGTCCAGGAGGTCACGATTCGAGACCAGAGGATTCCCTACGGCCCACATAGACTAACGTTCTCCCTGCCACGAGGCTGGCTCGTCAACCGATTAGAACCCCAAGCTCCTCCTACGTCATTTTCACCTGCTGAGGTTGTTGCCGGAGCTCTCCGGCAGCCGTTCGGTTCAGGGATGTTGCGCGAGCTCGCGGCAGGGAAACGGTCAGCGGCCATCCTGATCCCGGGAAAGGCGCGCCGGGCGGGGACTCACGAGTATGTCCCTGCGCTGATCAGCGAGCTGAACGAGGCCGGCATAGAAGATCCGAGTATCGAGATCTTTCTGGCCGACGGCACTCATGAACAGCATCTTCAGAATGATATTGCGACCTTGCTTGGAGAAGATATTGCCTCACGAGTCCGTTGTCTGGGACATGATTGTCGGAAGGAAGAGGAACTCGTCGAGTTGGGATGCACGGGCTTTGGCACACCCATTCTTCTTAATCGGCGGGTCCTCGAAGCCGATGTCAAGGTATTAACAGGCCGCATCGTTCCCCATTATTTCGCCGGCTTTAGCGGTGGGAGGAAAGCCCTTATCCCAGGAGTTGCCGGACTTCGGACCATTCTAGCCAATCATCGACTGACATTAGCGCCCGCCTTGGGCATTCACCCCGGCGCAGGACTCTGCTCACTCGCTTCAAACCCTGTTCATTTGGATATGGTTGAAGGTGCACGGAAGGCCAACCCTACATTTTGCCTAAACACTTTGTTAGACGTCAACCACCGGTGGGTTTCTGTCGTCGCTGGAGATGTTGAAGCCGCTCACGAGGAAGGCTGTCGACAGGCCGCGAAGATGTTCCGCTTGACGGTGTCGGAACCTGTTGATGTTGTCATCACCAGTGCGGGTGGCCATCCCTACGACTCCAACTTTATGCAGTCTCTCAAAGCCGTGTTCAATGTTCAAGACATTGTGAGGCCCGGTGGGGCGATTCTCTGGATCTCAGAGTGTGCTTCAGGAATCCATCCCGGCTTTCTTAAGTGGGCGGAAGTTCAGTCAGATGCAGAGTTGGAAAAGGCTGTTCGCAACCATTATGACCTCACGGGACATAATTCGCTGATGCTGCGAAACCTGACCCGAAAGGCAGAGGTTGCTCTCTATAGTACCCTTACGAGTGATGTGGTGAGCCAAATGGGCCTGCATCCGGTAGCCACCTTAGCAGATGGTTTGCGCTGGATCCTTCGGCGATTTCCGCACGATTTTAGCTATGTCGTGGTTCCCTATGCCAACGTGATTTGCGCGGCGATCGACAGTGGAGTGCCGCACCCCACTGACACTTCGAACGTTCACTCTATGCCGCAAAGTTAAGTCGTCGTTTTTCCAAAGGAGCGTCAAGTGACAATTCCAGCGAGGAAAAAGCGAGTGAATCACCTGTGCCGACGCTGCCATAAAGGGTTCGCACACAGTTTCACCGCCTTCTGCGACAGCTGTGGTGGAATGATCGATGTCGAGTACGATCTGGAGCGTGTGATCCTTCACGATTCAGCCAACCCTTTGGAGCGGTTCTTCGATCTACTCCCAGTGGAGGATCCAGCGATTCTGCTAGTCCAGGAAATGCGCTACACCCCGTGCATTCATGCTCGGCGACTGGGAGCATTCCTGCAAATGCCTTGGATCTACCTAAAAGATGAGACCGCACTCCCAACCGGCACGACCAAAGATCGGATGGCAGCGGTGTCCCTAGCCTTTCTGTATGAATGTGGTGTTCAGGGGTTTTGCACGTCATCCACGGGGAACAGTTCCTCAGCCTACGCGCAGGGAATCAGGCGTTATCCTTTTTGCCAGATGTACCTATTCACTGCAGAGACCTTTTGGGACAGGGTTAACTATGAACCGAGCGACCAGGTAGTACCCTTCGTTCTACGAAACGCAAGTTTCGTGGATGCGTTCAATTGTGCTGGCGAATTTGCAGGACGTCACAAACTCACTTCTGAACGAGGGTTCTTCAATCCCGGTCGCCGCGAGGGACTGAAACTGGCCTTCCTCGAGGCTGCCGAGCAGGTACCCAGACCCATCGATTGGTATGTGCAGGCCGTTTCCAGCGCGATGGGCGTTTACGGGACGTTTAAAGGAGCTCATGAGCTTTTTCAATTGGCTCGGATCCCGGTTCTGCCTCGTCTGCTTTGTGTTCAACAGGATTCTTGTGCACCCATGGTTCGAGCCTATGCAGATGGTTCAGAAGTGATTCGTCCTCAGGACATCGTCCACCGGCCAACTGGCATTGCTGAGGCCATCCTGCGGGGCGATCCGACAAAGGTCTATCCCTACGTGAGGGAGATTGTACTTGAAAGCAAAGGCACGTTCGTGGCGGTCAGTGAACAGGAGATCCGCGAGGCCCGAAAGATGGTGGAAGAATTGGAAGGCATTTCACCCTGTTTCTCAGCGTCTGCAGCCTTGGCGGGTGTGGTCCAACTCGTCCGCAAGGGGACTTTTCCCCGGGATGACACCGTGCTGGTCAATCTCACGGGCAGGGAGCGTGAGCCTTCCACTGAGCCGCGACAAGTTCATTGGCTCAGACGTTCGATTCAAGGGTGGGAACCTGAAGATCCACAGGATGATTTTGCTCAGAGCCTCTGGCAAGGGGTGCTCGCAGACGGGAAATGGCTATGAGTCTGGAGGACCTGCATTTCCAGTGGTAGCCTCCCGCAAACAGGCGAGTCTCGATGACGAACCCTTTCGATCAGTTCAAGCTAACGGATGTCGAGCAGTCGATCCCGGATCGCTTTGAAGCACAGGTTTTAAAGAACCCAGGTCGGATCGCAATCCAAACCCCCCTGGCTCGACTGAGCTACGCTGAGTTGAATCAGACCGCCAATCGCCTAGCCGAACTCATTCGCCGCCAGCTGGGAGAGGGCGAACATCGGGTAGCGCTGTGGCTGGAACATGACCCATCGCTGATTGTTGCGATCTTTGCCATTCTGAAGGCCGGTAGCACCTGTGTGCCCCTGGAACCCTCTTATCCGGAGGCAAGGGCCGCTTATATCCTCGAGGATTCTCAGCCGGAGCTTATCGTCACGAGTTTCAAGAACCTCGCCCTGGTCCGGATGCTAGTCCGTGGCCAGTGCGAGGTCCTGGATATTGACCGGGTAAACCCCACTGTCTCGGTTGAGGACTTTAGCTCTTCCGTGCCGCCCGACACCTTGGCCTACATTCTCTATACCTCGGGCTCAACTGGTCACCCCAAGGGTGTGGTTCATACTCATCGCAATGCCCTTCGTAATGTCATGGCCTACACCAATGCCCTCCAGATTTGCGGGGCGGACCGCGTTTCCCTGCTTGCCTCTTGCAGCTCGGGTTTAGGCATGGCTACCACGTTGACCACGCTCCTGAATGGCGCCACTCTACTTCCTTATGATATTAGAAAAGAGGGACTGGACAGTCTGGCCAGCTGGCTGATCAAGGAAGAAATCACGGTTTTTAACTCGGCAGCAACTGTTTTCCGTCATTTGGCCAGAACCCTGACAGGAAAAGAAGTATTCCCCCACATTCGCCTGATTAGATTGGGCGGAGAGCGCGTCCACAAGAGCGACGTGGAACTTTACAGAAGATACTTTGGCCCGCAATGTGTCCTCGTTAATGCGCTATCAAGCACTGAGACAGGGAATTTCACCAACTTCCTCATTGACAAGAACACCGAGATCCCCGGTGACATTGTGCCCGTTGGTTATCCAGTCCAGGGCATCGAGGTATTGTTACTGGACGACAGCGGAGAAGAGGTCAGTAATGGCTGTGCAGGCGAAATCGCTGTGAAAAGTCGTTACCTTTTCCAGGGATATTGGCGCAAGCCGGAACAAACCAAAGCCGCTTTATTCCCGCTCGAAGAAGGAGGCAACGAAAGGATCTACCGGACAGGAGACGTGGGTCGCAAACGTCCCGATGGCGCTCTTGAGCACCTCGGGCGAAAAGACTTTCAGGTCAGGATTCGTGGTTATCGGGTCGAGTTGGAAGAGATTGAGACAATCCTCCGTAGACACCCTGCGGTGCAGTTGGCCGTCGTTGAGGCCAGGGAAGATCATTTCGGTGACAGCAGCCTGGTCGCCTATGTGGTCCCCTGCCAAGGTCAGACTCCCACAAGCAATGAATTGCGCGACCATCTGAAACAGAACCTGCCTGATCATATGCTGCCGGCTTCTTTTGTTTACTTGGACGCGTTACCGCTGACGCCCCACGGCAAGGTCGACCGAAATAGGCTTTCGAGGATTGGCCCAACGAGTCCTGAAGTAACGAGCGGGTTTGTCGCCCCTCGAAGTCCAGTGGAAGAAGCCGTAGCAAGAATCTGGACCACAGTCCTAGGTTTGAAACAAGCCGGGATTCACGACAGTTTTTTTGATGTCGGCGGCCACTCGCTTACGGCAACCCAGGTGACCTCTCGGCTGAGGTCTGAATTTGGGTTGGAACTGACCCTTCAGGAGTTTGCCAGGAACTCAACCATTGCTGAGCTGGCTGAACGTATTGAAAGGCACCTTGCCTCCAGAAAGACGTCGCTCCCTAGCCCCATCAGACCCGCTCCAAGAGATCAAGATTTGCCTCCCTCCTTTGCGCAGCAGCGATTGTGGTTGCTGGATCAACTCGATCCGGGCAGCGCTGTCTATAACGTTCACAGAGTTGTGAAACTAGTGGGCCCATTGAACGTCAGAGCCCTGGAGCAAGGGCTAAGCGAGATCGTACGCCGCCATGAATCCCTGCGAACGACGTTTCCTTATGTTAATGGACAGCCCGTTCAATCGATTACGGCGCCTCAACCGGTAGGACTCCGAATCATCGACTTACAGTCACCAGAAACACAGAAGCGAGAAGAAGAGGCACTAGAGTTCATATACGCAGAAATCCATCGCCCTTTCAATCTCGAGAGGGGCCCCTTGTTTCGGCCAGTCTTAGTGAAGTTGGCCGAGTCAGAGCACTGGCTGGTCATGACCCTGCACCACATTATCACGGACCGCTGGTCAAGATGGATTTTGACTCAAGAGCTGAAAACTCTCTACAGGGCTTTCTCTGCCAATCAGCCTTCTCCTCTGCCCGACCTGCCGGTCCAATATGCCGACTATGCGGTGTGGCAGCGGGGGTGGCTGCAGGGGGAGGTGTTGGACGAGCAGTTAAGCTACTGGAAGCGGCAGTTGGGGGGCGAGTTGCCAGTGCTGGAACTCCCCACCGACCATCCGCGGCCCGCCGTGCCCAGCTATAGGGGGGGCCAGGTGCGGTTCGAGCTGGCGGCGGAGTTGAGCCGCGAGCTGCGCCAGTTGAGCCGCCAGGAAGGGGTGACGCTGTTCATGACGCTGCTGGCCGCCTTCCAGGTGCTGCTGTATCGCTACA
>DATKMG010000248.1:0-5829 GCA_035541995.1 Terriglobia bacterium | reverse complement strand
AATCTGGCCGTTCCCCTCGGTCCCATCGCCATACCAGCCAACCTTCTTGATATCGAGCCCCGAGGACATCCGAACAAACGCTTTCATCTCCTGTAAACGCGGTATCGAATTGACCATCTGGTAGCCCGATTTATTTTTTTCAATGATCCAGTCGATCAGGTCGTCTACCGCTCTCCAATCCCCCGGCTGGATATAGGTCGGATTCTCCTCCAGGTGCTTGAAATGGTCGTCCTGCTCGAGCATGGGGGTCTCGTTGATGTGATAATCAGTGGCCAGGCGGTGCTCGCGGGCGTACTCGGTGAGCAGACGGACATCCTCCAGATTGTTACGGCAGATGTTGATGTTGATGAAGACCATATATCCATAGGCGTACTGCTTGCGCATCAGGTACTCGAGGTTCTTCTGCGCCGGTACAAGCGCCTTCGGGAGGCCCGGCTTCTCATCCCAGGCGTCCAGAGCGAAGTTAAAGACTGCCACTCCTGCATCGGCCAGACGATCGCTCACTTCAGGCCGGAGCAGGCGGCCGTTCGTCCCGATGTAGATCCAGAAGCCCTTCTTAGCCGCGTAGTAAACCACTTTGTGTGCAAACTGTGGTCGCAACAAGGGCTCGCCCCCCATCAGAGCCAGCACGCGGCAGCCGTGCTCGTGAAGCCAGTCGATGGAGCGGCGCGCGATATCTTCGGTCATTCCTTTGATTTTGTTATTAAAGGACCAGCAATACCAGCAGTCGACATTGCACTTGTACTCCAGAAACAAATAGGCAGTAATGGGGTGAAACTGTCCCGGCAAAATACGCGACCTTAGGTAAGGGAAAAGCCAGCCGCGTGTCTTGCGGTATATTTGTTTAGGCCGCCATTGTCGCGTCGCGGGTGGTGTCTCGATCCCGGGATCGTTCAGCAATTCCGGGTACTGGGGGAACACAGGCTCGGGCAGGGTAGCGCCTTTGGGAGCCGGGGGAGTCGGACGATTGGGGTTCGAGTGCATCAGCGCGTCATGGATATCCGTTTCAATGCGGAACTTTGGGGTGGCACTTGTTACCATGAGAAAGTCTACTCTCCTTTCCGATCGTTATTTCAGCCCAATGGTTCAAGAAATTGTTGTTATATCATAACACTGCCGTTGAAGAATTGGGACCTTGAGAGAAGAATTGTCAGGACTTGCGTTCCTACACTAGACTCGAGGTCGGGTAAAGGCGGCCAATACCCCTTGACGGCACCTTCCAGGCTGCTCCCCCGGATTCAAGCTGTTATCGGGAAGTTCTTGTCTCCTTGAATGTCGTTTATGCTCCCGGGTTGGAATAGGAGATATCCAGGCCCTCTGGTGTGAACTGCTGCATTGGCCGGGACGAGTTGCTGCTACGGCTTCTGCCGCAGACGCTTTCGGAAGCGCACGTCCAGGCCGAAATATCCATCTGCATCGCGGGAGGCAATGATTGAGGTAGAATCATTTACGTTGTAGACCAGGATAATAACCTGCTGTTCATTATTGGAGACGCTTGTGGAATAGGTGGCCGAGAAGTTCCGAGTAATCTGCTGCCCCACAGTCACTTGGGCCGAAGGATCGCGTCGACCGCTGTAAAGAAAGGAACGCGGCTCAATCAGGAATTGGTCCAGCCCGAAGATGCGCTTAACGCTCGACCCGACCTTCATCGACAGTCCTTCGGAAAGTAGAGAGCTTGCCCCAGCCGGAGTATCCATCTGCCTCCCTGTAGACGAGTAAGGCCGGAACATTGAACCAGGGGAAAGTTGTGGGCCAGCGCCTCCTGGAGAGATGAGACTGAAAAGGTCAACGGTGGCCAGAGGGGGATCTGAGCGCAAATCGGCATGAAGTTTGTCGGATCTGCCCTTCAGTGTCAAAATGACACGGTAATCGCGGACATCCGCTTCGGCCTCCACGTCAATGACCGGCTCCAAGCGGACCGGATTGAGGAAATCAACTCGACCACGCGTGATGCGGTACCGATTGCCCTGGAAGAAGAGGTCTCCCCCGCTGGCCTCCAGGCTTCCTGTTATGGAAGGATTGGCTAAGGTGCCCCTCACCCGTAGATTTGCACCCGTGTCAGCCTTCACGAAATTAGTGTCCAGACGAATATTCCGATCTGCAGAAATCGACAAATCCAGGTTCAAGTGCTCGCCCAGATCTTTAGCCGCGGGAAAACTTATGGAGGGATTTTTATTCCTAAAGAACTCAGCTATCGGGTCGTAGTCCCTTTGGAACGAGGCACTCTGGATTTGGATTGTCCCGGCTAGAGATTGTGATCGTTGAGACCCTCGAACAAACAGATCAGCATTCACAATATTACGCATACCCTCCGGATAACGGACCCTCACCTCCCAAGCCTCAATCTTTAGATTAATCGATTTCAGCTCTGACTGTCCGAATCCCAGGTTTCCACTCAACTTGACCTGCCCTCCTCCGCTAACACCTGTCAGGCTCTCGATGTTGACCTGGTGTTCATCGAAGAAGAATTTCCCTGAAACCTCGGAAAGAGAATTAGGCAACCCCTGGTAGGCAAATTGATCGGCTCGTATCTCAGCTAAACCTTTGACCTGAGGATCAGCCACCGTTCCCCGGACATCAGCATTAACTGTTCCTGTTCCTTTGGCCACAATGTTCCTTGAGAATTCACCTACCAAAGCCAAATCCAGGTTCCCAGTCAGGCTCATTTCAAGCCGCAGATTCCTGGCCAAGTCAACAGTCCCGTTCACTTTGAGAGCCGTTCCCTTGCCGTTGAAAGCGGCATTATTGATGGACAGCTTCTGGTCTCGATATGAGATCCCAAATGATTGGGAGGCCTGCAATTGTGTTTCCCGGAAGGAGAGATTCAGAGCGGATAATGAACCGGAAAGGACGAGCTTCTCAGGTGATCGTAGTGGCCCCGATACTGTGAAATCCCCACTTCCCTGGCTGGTCAGGGTTTCAGGGGCAGCGGGGATGAATTTCTTGAGGTAAGGTGTGAATCCAATGTTCTGGAACTTGACTTCCGCGCGCACTGGCCACTCACCATTCCAGTCAAGGTTCCCCTTTGCTTGAAGATTGATACTGGAGGTTATCGACACAACTGTGAATTCAAGTGTATTGTCACGGTTATGGAACATCGTCTGAAAGTCCCCCACAGACTCGCCTGCAATGGCGAAGCCAATTACCTTTGCGCGACCTTCAATACTGGGATTGTGGACGGAACCAGCTGTCTTGAGTTCCAGGTCGGTCAGCAGGCCGCTTACAGGGCGGGTCAATGATTGGAGTCTGTGGAGTTGGGCGAGAGGAATTCCTTTACCTGTGATATTCGCCTGGAAAGTCTGTTCTTCTATGTTGACGGATGCGGATCCATCCAGGTGGCCTTTGCCAATCCCGATTTGAAATCGTGGTACTTCGAATGCCAAGGGACTACCATTCAGCTCAAGGTCAAATTTGTCTAAGGACTGATCATAGACTTCACCATTCAGAACCTGGACGCTCCCTCGCAAAAGCAGGTCAGGATACATACCATCGGCGATGAACTCTCCCGACATCTTCCCCACAATCGGAAGGGGTTCGCCTGCTAATAAAAACAGATCCTGAAGCGGAGTATTCCGCATTTTGATCTGGAGATTTCCAGCCCCAATAGGACGAAGTCGTTTCGGATCCAGGAATATCTTCCCCGTGGCCTCAACTTTGGAGCCGTTTCTGGCTGTGGAGAGATGAAGCAGTTCCAACTCTCCGGGTTTAGCCCTTACTTGACCATCAACATGATCCAGAGACACCTTTTGGACTGAAAGCCTGTCGGCGATGATCCTTCCTTGAAACTCGGGTTGCTTTAGGGTTCCCATAACTAAACCGGAGAAATCGAATGAGCCTTGGAAATTTTCCAATTCAGGCAGGTAGAATGCCGGTTGCGTTAGATCGGGGCAATGAACGTCGACATGGAGATTGGATGTCCGATCTGGAGAGAGAACTCCTGAAACTGAAATCCGGGTAGCTCCCAATTGCAGATAGCTATCCTGAAACGATGATCTTCTTTGAGCCACGGCAAAATTCAACTCACCTTCTAATGGTAATCTTCTGCTTCCCGGGTGACCGGTTTGAATTGCACCTTCGTCTTTCGAAATCTTGAGTCGGCCATTTCCTGTGAAGTTCTTCCAATCCCATTCCCAAACCGCTGCCATGGTTCCGTCCAGAAAGGAGGCAAACCGGAGTTTCTCCAATCGGGCAACAAGGGCAAGGTCGTCGAATCCCACATGCTTAAAGGTGAACTCAGACCGAAACATAGGGTATCGGAACGGGGAGTCCACTCTCATGCTCCCCTCTGCATAACCGCGTAACCCGGCAATTCGCATCTCATCAAACCGGAGTTGATCCTTACTCAACAGAAATCGGCTGGTGGCTTGATCGATTTTGACTGTGTCAAAAGAGAGCTGCTTCCCTTCCAGTTGCCCCGAGGCGCTCCATCCACCATTTCCTGCCAAAAGTTTTCCAGAGAGGCCAATATTCCCCTGCAAATTACGTATCTCGGGATAGAATTGCCTAGCCAAATTAAGGGCAATTACCCCGCCGAATTCGAGTTGCCCTTCCGGTATCCTTGAATATCTAAACCCGCCCCGAGCCTCGAGAGACGATTGATTGACGGAAAAGACGAGTTTTTCGATTTGCAGCTCATCTTTCAACAAGACGGCAGAAAGGCCCAGTCGATGTTGTTCTTTCCAGCGACCATAACGCAGAGAGCCTTGATCGTAGGACAACATTACCTGGTACGCCTTGTGGAAGAACTCATGACGGAGCAGCAGCCGCAATGCGGAGAACTCAGCGTCCAGATTGAATTGCTTCTGTTCAAACGATAGAGTTCCACCAAAGATCCTCAGCCTGTCAATGCCCAAGTCGAACAGGTCGATTCCCTCTGGCACCAAGGCGAGTTTCGGAAGATTAGTTCGGCCATCCGATTCCACCCGAATACGGAAAATTGGCTGGTCGAGTTCCACTACTCTTAGTCGTTCACGCTTGAAAAGGGTCCTTAGACCAGGTCTGATTCTTGTCTCCTTGATCAGTACAAGGGGTGGCTCTGAGCTTGGTTCGGTCCCTCTCAACTGAAAGTCCCGAATGATGATTTGGAAAGGGATCAACTTCAACTGTATAGAGCCTATCGTGGTCTTTCCGCCAGTGGCTTGGTTGATGCGATCAATCAGGTAAGTTCTAGCCTTCTCTGCAAGCGCAGCCCGGTAGAGAAAAACGAGGGTCCCCCCGGTCAATGAAACTACCAGCAGTGCTAAAAGGGGGATAATTAATTTGCGTCTTCGAGTCATTATTTATTTCTATTATTTGAGAATCTCAATATCAGCCGATTCGGTCAACGAGTTCAACCACCCATCGATTTGTTTATTGACCTTATCTTCGATAAGGAGGTCACGAATTTGTCCTTGCACTTCCGCCAGCGCCGGAATCGTGGAATTTCCCCTTCTTGCCAATTCGGGAAGGAGTGAATTACGGTAGTACTCTTCAATCTCGTTGGGGAGGATGACCACAAACTGCCTGAATCGGTTGTCGAGGAATTTCAACACGCGGATTTGCCATGCAAGCCGCCCTTCTAAAGCCTCTTTAGTAATATGCCGCTCCTGCAGGGTTTTCTCAAACAAATCTCTTCCGCCGAATTTCTGCTCAAGCAAATCAAACTGGTGCTTGACTTCTTCCGGGGTCGCCTCGTCACCCGCCAAGGTCTGAACCTGTTCCCTGACGAGAGCCTGTTGTATCAGATGTTGGACAATTTCAAAATTGTCCTCCCGCTGTCCAGTGTTTTCCTTCGGTTCGTTGAGATCTGGTTCGACGCCTAAATGACCATATCTCTTCTCCATTTCCACA
>DATKMG010000247.1:0-8261 GCA_035541995.1 Terriglobia bacterium | reverse complement strand
GAGGCGATCACTAACTTTCGGTCTGGCCGCTGAGCCAGGGCTACCCATGTATACATGTCAATGGCCGCGGGCATCACAAAGCCATCATTGTAATCCGTGTGCTCCCCAATCAGGTTCACTCTGCCGGGAGCACGGAAGAGTTGAGGTTCTGCGCCAAACTTCGATTCGAATCTTTGTTTGAGTTCAGATGGGTTCATTGGGCTCTTTCCGGGCTGGCTGGTTCCACTCGAGATTGGCAAATTGTGCGCCAGTCTAACATAACCCCCCAGCACTGTTTGTCACTTCAGGACTGATATCAGGCAATCGATCGGTACAATCAAAAGCAGAGTACAACATATAATCTCAGGCTGCAGTTTTCTTCGCGTTTTGGTAAAGCCGGAGAGGACGCCAGGACAAAGCCAAGATCGGGACATCCACTTTAACGGGACCCCCGAGCCTTTAGATCGAATCCATATTTTAGAGCGTGTGTTTCAAATAAACCGTTCGAATCTCGGAGTAGAAATCGATGGCCACACTTCCCTGTTCACGAAAGCCGCTGCTGGAGTCTTTGGTCCCTCCGAAGGGGAGTTGGTACTCCACCCCCGCAGTCGGCAGGTTCACAATGATCAAGCCGGCTTCGATGCGGTTAATGTAGGCAAACACCCTGTCCAACTGATTCGTCAAAAGCGAAGCTGAAAGTCCCAGAGGTACATCATTGGCAATCTGAATGGCTTCCTCAAAATCGCGGGCAGGCAACACTGCCAGGACGGGCCCAAAGATTTCTTCTTGAGCAATCCGCATCGCAGGTTGAACTTCTGTGAAAATGGTGGGTTCAACAAAAAAGCCTCTGTCGTATTGAGCGCCGCTCAGGCGGCTACCTCCACATACGATCCGCGCGCCTTCTTTCTTACCAATGTCTATGTAGTCGAGAATCGTGTTCATTTGACTCTCATCTACGCACGGCCCTACATCCACACCAGGTTCTAGCCCATTCCCGACTTTGAGCTTTCGGGTCCTTTGAACCAGAAGATTAAGAAACTCCGTATAAAGCGATTCTTCTACGATTGCTCGGCTTGTAGCAGTACACTTCTGCCCTGTGGAAAAAAAGGCCCCGTTAATCACGATGTCCACTGCCTTTTGCAGATCCACGTCCTTAAGCACTATGACGGGGTTCTTCCCTCCCATTTCTAACTGAGTCTTGACACCGAGGCTGGCGGTCTTGCGTTGAATACCCCTCCCTACCTGGCAGGAACCCGTGAAAGAGACTCCTTTGACGGCCGGGTTATGGATCAACTCATCACCAATAGCCGACCCTGAGCCGGTTACAAGGTTTAAGACCCCCTTTGGCATTCCAGCTTCGCTCAAGCACTCCGTCAGCCTGATTGTGCAAAGCGGGGCCAACGATGCCGGTTTGATGACCACACTGTTACCTGCCACCAAAGCCGGAGCCATCTTCCAAGCCGGAATGGCTATCGGGAAATTCCAGGGTGTTAGTAATGAAACGATCCCGAGAGGCTTTCGGAAAGTAAAAGCGAACACACCTAAACGCTCTGAGGGTACAGTCTCTCCGGTCCGACGTGCACCTTCTCCCCCGAAGTAGCGAAATATGTTAACGGCACGAGAGACTTCCCCTTTGGCCTCTGGAAGCGTCTTACCTTCTTCCCGGGTCATTTCTGCGGCAACGCGGTCAAGCTGCTTGTCGAGAAGTTCGGCCGCCTTGATGAGGATGGTACCGCGTTGAGGACCAGGCATCGAAGCCCAAGCTGGTTGGGCCTTTCGAGCTGCATCGAGGGCCAATTGCACGTCCGCTTGATTAGACATCTGATAGCGAGCGACCTTCTCCTCAGAATTGGCGGGGTTCACACGGTCAAAGGTCTCTCCAGAGGATGATTGAAGCCATTCGCCAGCAATGAAGTTCTGGAAGGTTTGTATCATTGCACCATCTCCTTGTGGTTTGCTGATTCATGATTGGGGGCAACAGGATCGTTCTTCTGTGCCGACCTGGTCGGGTGGTTATCATAAGTTCTGCGGTCTCACCTGTCAATTTGCACGAAGCTTAAGCTATGTTATGATGCACGCAACGCGGAGATTCCTCCTATGAAATCCAATCGATTGCAAATTGATTATGAACAGCTAAGCGCTATAACTCACGGTCCCTTGCCGGCTTCCCGAAAGATCTTTGTTCCCGGCAAGCTTCATCCGGAAATCCGAGTCCCCATGCGTGAGATTCAGCAAGCCCCGACACTCCGGGAACGGATTAGCGCCTCTGAAGCCAGACCCAATCCCCCTGTGGCAGTCTATGATACCAGCGGACCCTATACGGATCCAGACGAGTCGATTGATGTTCGCCAGGGAATTAAGCCAATCCGCCGCGACTGGGTGCTCAACCGGCGAGACGTTGAGGAGATGCCAGAAGTCTCTTCAAAGTACGGACAAATGCGGCTGGCTGATCCAGGACTGGATTCTCTGCGCTTCTGTCATCTGCGCAAGCCTCTTCGGTCCAGGGCAGGCGGAAACGTGACACAGATACATTACGCACGACAAGGTCTCATTACTCCCGAAATGGAGTTTGTGGCGATTCGTGAGACTCAGAAACTGGAGGAAGAGTACGCCTTCCAACATCCTGGTTATGCCTGGGGCGCTACAACCCCTCGCCGGATCACCCCGGAATTTGTCCGGGATGAGGTAGCCCGAGGTCGGGCAGTGATCCCCGTCAACATCAATCACCCTGAGGTTGAGCCAGCCGTTATCGGACGGAACTTCCTGGTTAAGATCAACGCAAATATCGGCAATTCAGCCGTATCCTCTACAATTGAGGAGGAAGTCGAAAAGATGGTCTGGGCAATCCGTTGGGGGGCCGATACGGTGATGGATCTCTCGACCGGTCGAAACATCCACGAAACTCGGGAGTGGATCCTGCGGAACAGCCCGGTGCCGATCGGGACGGTCCCCATCTACCAAGCTTTGGAAAAGGTCCATGGTAAGGCGGAGGAACTGTCTTGGGAAATCTTTCGCGACACCCTCATTGAACAGGCTGAACAGGGTGTGGACTATTTCACCATTCATGCCGGGGTCCTGCTCCGTTACATACCTCTTACAGCCAAGCGAATCACCGGCATTGTGTCCCGTGGAGGCTCAATCCTTGCCAGGTGGTGCTTGGCTCATCACCAGGAGAATTTCCTGTATACGAACTTCGAAGAGATTTGTGAAATCATGAAGGCCTACGACGTCACTTTCAGCCTCGGCGATGGCCTTCGCCCCGGCTCGATTGCCGATGCAAACGACGAAGCCCAGTTCTCTGAATTGGAAACCCTGGGGGCGCTCACACGAATTGCCTGGAAACACGATGTGCAGACCATGATTGAGGGACCTGGACATATCCCGATGCAGATGATCCAGGTGAACATGACTAAAGAGTTGGAAATCTGTCGCGAGGCCCCCTTTTACACACTGGGTCCTCTCACTACCGACGTTGCTCCTGGTTACGACCATATCACCAGTGCAATTGGAGCGGCAATGATCGGATGGTACGGGTGTGCCATGCTGTGTTACGTGACTCCGAAAGAGCACTTGGGGTTGCCCAACCGTGAAGATGTCAAGGAAGGTGTCATTGCATATAAAATCGCTGCCCATGCAGCCGACTTGGCTAAAGGGCATCCAGGTGCGCAAGCCAGGGATAACGCGTTATCCAAAGCCCGTTTTGAGTTTCGTTGGGAAGACCAGTTTAACCTCGGGCTTGATCCTGAACGCGCCCGGGCTTTCCATGACGCCACGTTACCGGGCGACAATGCCAAACTAGCTCATTTTTGTTCAATGTGTGGACCCCACTTCTGTTCCATGAAGATCACAGAGGATGTTAGGAATTACGCCAATCAGCTTGGAGTGACACCGGAAGAGGCCCTTCAAAAGGGAATGAATGAGAAGGCTCATGAATTCATAGAAACCGGCGCCAATCTCTATCAAAAATTGTGATCTCACAGCTTAACTCCCCGAGTAGCCCTATCCACGGTATCGGCTGGTCGACGAAGGCAGTTTGAGTCAGTTTTCTGCCACTCTCCGGCGCAAAGCCACAGATTGCCCTTGCCTCGGGGTTAGGCTATGCTTATAAGCGCAATAACTTTGCTTCGCAGACAGGATTGGTTCCAATGACAATCGGGTTCGAATAGTGTCATGGCAAGCTTTTTCGAGGTGTGCTTAGCCGTTTATTGGTTCGTATGAGAAACAAGCCGAGTCGCGAACGAAACCACATCCGCGAGTATGCGTCTGATTTAGTAGCCCGTCTGGTCGAGGTTTTATATGAGAACTTCCAAAAGCTAGGGACAGAGGAGGATATCGAGTATTTACACGACATGCGTGTGGCTTCCAGACGTCTTAGGGAGGCACTGGTATTCTTTTCTTTCCTTCAAGAAGGGGCGAAACTTGAAAAGGCCATCAACCGAATTCGGGAAATCACCCGGACCTTGGGTCAGTCCCGCGAAATGGATGTCAACCTTGATCTGCTCAGTGGCTTTCAACCGCCGCCAGATCCCGGCACTGAGGCAGTACGCGAGCATTTCCTTGAGCTCTTTGCTCTGGAACGCCAAAGAATCCGAAAGCACATGGATAAAGGGCTTAAAGAGATGAAGCTCAAAGAACGCAAGACGGGATTCTTGAAGGCAGCCAGGAACTTCCTTCTGGAGCCCACGTCGTCAACCCAAGCCAGCAACGGCCCTGTAGTCGCGAGCTTGGACACCTTTTCGGATCGCGCGGAAACAGCGATCCGCTCAAGGCTCAGCGGTCTGGAAGAGTTTGATGGAATCGATGCAGGTCCAAGTAATGATGCGGCTCTTCATCGGCTTCGCATCCGAGTCAAGAAATTCCGCTATACGTTGGAGATCTGCGATCCACTCTATGAAAACCAATTCGCATCGGCACTTGACCTTGCCAAAGCACTTCAGGATTTGCTCGGAAGAATTCATGATTACGGAGTACTGATTGCCCGGCTCTCACGGGAACATGCATCGCTTGAGGAGAATTGTCGTTGGCACTTATTGGAAGGCTCTGGGATCATCATCCGCCTCCTGGAGGAGGCCAAGAGCAAGTACTACCCCCAATTCTGTCCCGCTTATGTAGCGTTCGTTAAGGAAGTATCCACCTGCCTTTCGGCGAAAGACCCTATTCTGTCCCGCCGCTCAACCCAGGATGCACCTCAGTTGGAAATTCCCAATCCGTTTATTGACTTCTAGTCTTACAGGTCCTCGAAGAATCGATGGTCGACCACGTAGGTGAATCCGTCGGGTATCTGTCGAATGAACAATTCCGCCTTGAGAACGGAAATTCCAGCCTGGCCCAGGACCTCCTCAATCGGCCGCTTTCGCTCTTGCGACTTTCGCGTGGCGAATTCCCAAGCAGCTGGAGTTAGTTTAAATATCCCCTGATAGGTTGTCCCCTCAGATGAAACGACCGCTGGGCATTTTTTGAACTCGCCCTCGCCCTCAGCTGTTCCATTGACCTGCAGGGAATACTCCTTGTTGCGAAAACGGAAGCTCGTCTCCATCCCTCACCTCAATGCGTCAATAGGTATTTCCGCAAGTATTTGACTGCGATGGAACCATGGCCAATGAGACTCTCGTCAAATTCCCGCTGGTTGAAGGCTACTCCCTTCTTCTGTCGATAATCTCGTTCCAACTCCAGGATCTCTTCATAGCCCAAGAAGTATTGGGAAAGCTGGGTTGTATCAAGCTGCGCACGATGCAACTTCTTTTCAGCTTGGGCTTTTTCCTGAAATCCTTCGTTCATCATAAGGTCGACAGCTTCCTGCTCAGTCATCTGACCCGTGTGAAGCTTGATGTCGATGATCGCATTGGTCGAAACAATCATGTCGCCCTGAAGCTCAAAGAAACGGTATCGGGGATTCTTTTCCCCTCCAAAGCCCAACCGCACCATCAAGTTTTCACCGTAAACTGCCCACCCTTCAACGAATGCAGCATTCCACAATACTGACCTGAGGGGATTAAGACTTTGTCGGGAATAGAAATATTGCGTATGGTGCCCGGGATAGGCTTCGTGCATGGCTGTCAGTTGCACCTCGAAAATATTGTTCGCCCGAAGATAGGACTCGATTTTCTGAGTGTCCCACGCGGAATTGACCGGGTCAACATAATAAGTGGCCTGCCATTGTGCCTTCCCCTCCAGGACGCCCGGGGCCAGATATTCTGCAGCCGCAACACCCCGTTTGAAGGCTGGCATTTCCTTGACTTGAAGGGTTTCCCTGGGTGGCAGTTTCAGTAGATTGTGCTGTTCGATGAAATTGCGAAAATCATCCAGATTGCGACGATGAGCTTCCACGAGTCCATCGGCCGTGGGATGATCCTTTGAGAGATTGCCTTTTACGTCCCTGATGATCGAGCTCTGCGCTGCAAGAGAAAGCCCTGATGAGCCCGAGGGCCCGGGAACACGACCAGGAAGCAATTCCTTATGGAGCCGCGCCGCCAGATCTCCATA
Source organism: Terriglobia bacterium (assembly GCA_035541995.1). Lineage (GTDB taxonomy): Bacteria > Acidobacteriota > Terriglobia > Versatilivoradales > Versatilivoraceae > DATKMG01. The sequence continues at coordinate 1,799 of DATKMG010000247.1, read as the reverse complement.
CTCCTGGCGAGTCTCTTTGAAGCGCCACTCCGCTCGCGAAACGACTTGGTCAAGTGACATCCTGGTCTGCAGCGCCAGGGGGAACTTTTTGCGAAAGCGCTCAGCTCCAAGACGCCAGTCACCGTTACTTCTCGGCAGTAACTCGGTTTCCAGGAACTTCTGGTAGGCCCCGAGAGCTTCCACGGCATTCCTGCGAATCGTTTCGGCTTTGATCCGGGAGTCTTCCGGTATTCCCGGGGCTTTGGCAATGAATTCTGCAACCTCTGTTTGGAATAGGCTAATCCTTCCCTTGTTGTCTTCAATGGCTTGTTGTGTGTAAATCTTCGATGGGTTCTTTAAGCAGGACTTCATCTGGCTCAAGAGCCCAGGCAGGTTCTGCATTTGCCCGGTAATACTTCGTAACCGTTCCTGTTCGGGTGCAAAGTCGCCATGGATGATGTCAGAGATCCTGCTGGCCACGATCTCGCGGGGATCATAGTAGGGGAAAGAGTCGTGAAGGCGGGGATCCCATTCCCAGTCGCGGATTTCTCTTAGATAGAGCAGCTCCAACTCGATCCCGTCAGACATAATCTCAACATCGATCTCGTCATTAAGGGCGAGTTGCTTCTTATCGAGGGAAGCAAGGCGCAATTTTTGTTGTTCCAAAACGCGCTGCCTTAACTCCTGGCCCCGGGGAGAGAGGTCCACCACCCTCTCATCAAACCGGTGGTCTCCCATGTAGGTTGCCAAGTGAGGCTTGGCCAGGAAGAGCCCATCCAGGTATTCGTGTTTCAGATTGCCCAGATTGTTCATCGGCTTTGGCTTCAAACAAGAGGCAGTCGTCAACGCGAGAAGGATACAACTCAGAGTTAACGGGAGACTCCGTCTGCAGGATAGTCTGTTCATGATGCTCTCCAAGGACCTGGAGCTATCGCAAAATTTCTTGCATCGGGTCCAACGCAAAATATTCTCTTTGGGTCCCCTGGTTTTGTCACTGGAATTCTTTAGTCGCACATAATTCAGAATTCGTGGCGGATCCTCAAAAACCCCCACCCTGTTCGCCGATTCGTTTCCTCCCCCCTAGTCAACTGTTCTCTTGAGATTTATGCGTCTCCAAGAATGTAAATAACTGAAAAGGAAAGCTGCACCTTATTTACCGCATTTACCGCGGCGCGGACTCATTGGCAAATCAGAAGTTGGAATGAAGAAGACATATTGTCCCAATTCCGGTCAGGAGATTGAGCCCTTCCGGATCTTCCAATTCGTGGTTATCTCTCTGATTCTTGTATCCCTTTGCAAACAAAGAAACATAATTGTTCTCCCTTCAAGGTACAACTTCGGAGAAGAACTTGCATTGTGTGGTGCGTATCGGTAATGAACGCTTGGGGATATCTCATGAAAGCTCAACCACCAACCCTGCTCATCGTAGAAGACGACGAAAAGGTACGTGAAGTTTTCTCAATGCGACTAAAGGTGGCTGGCTACAACGTCATGATGGCGGAAGATGGGAAGCAAGCTCTGGCCATGATTGAGGATAACCATCTGGATCTGATTCTTCTCGATATCGAAATGCCCGGCATGTCGGGCTTGGAAGTTCTGAAACATGTTCGTCAACAATACTCAGCCACAGCTCTGCCTATCATTATGGTGAGTGGTTCCCATTCAAGTGACGCAATCGTTAAGGCCCTGAACCTCGGGGCCTGTGACTTTGTCCCTAAACCTATTGATTTTCCTGTCGCCCTGGCCAGAATTCGCACTCAGGTCAGCCGCAAACGAGCTGAGGAAGCGCTACGTGAGAGCGAAGAACGTTACGCGCTATC
>DATKMG010000246.1:0-6990 GCA_035541995.1 Terriglobia bacterium | reverse complement strand
GATCGCCGGTCTTGAGCTTCACCGATATCAGGTTGGAGTAGCTACGCACCCGGTTGCTGCGGGATTCCACTAACAATATGCCGCGCTCCTCCAGGACCTTCCGGGCGTTAATGATGTTGACTTCCTCGCTGAGGATCGGTTTCAGAATTCCCAGGATGATGGCGTTAGCTACGAGGTTGGTGTTCAAATCGACTGTTTCCCCGTAGTAACGGATCCCCACCTCCTCCATCCGGCCTTCTCCGATCTGGGAGATGAATGACCCCAAGCTTTCCCCAAGCTTCAAAAAGGGTCCCAACTTCTGATATTCCTCAAAAGTGACCGATGGGAAGTTCACCGCGTTGCGAATGATTCCCTCCTTCAGAAAGGCTCGGACCTGTTCCGCAATTTCCACGCCCACTATCTCTTGGGCTTCGAATGTCGATGCTGCAATATGCGGAGTCACGATGACGTTAGGCAATTTGGTGAGAGGATTGTCGGCCGCGGGAGGTTCCTGACTGAAGACGTCCAGTGCGGCAGCTGCTACTTTCCCGCTGGTTAGGGAGACAGCCAGCTCCGCTTCGTTAATCAATTCGCCTCGTGCCGTATTGACGAGCCTCACTCCACTTTTCATTTTGGCAAGGGATTGGGCATTGATCATGTGCCGGGTTGCTTCCACCAACGGTACATGCAGGGTGATGAAGTCCGAATCGGGAAAGAGTTCATCTAGCGACACGAGCCTGACGTTGAGGTCTTTGGCCACCCGGTCAGAAACAAATGGATCATAAACCAGGATATTCATTTGGAACGCCTTGGCCCGCCTGACTACTTCCATCCCGATTTTTCCCAACCCGATCACACCCAGAGTCTTGTCTTTTAGTTCAGTACCGGTGAACTTCTTCTTTTCCCACTTCCCTTCCCGGGTAGAGGCACTGGCTTGAGGCACGAAACGCGCCAGAGCCAGCATGAGGCCCATGGCATGCTCAGCCACGCTGATACTATTGCCGCCCGGGGTGTTCATGACGACAACCCCCTTCTTAGTGGCAGCTTCAAGATTGACGTTGTCCACGCCGGTGCCGGCCCTGCCCACCACTTTCAAATTGTGAGCCGCTTGCAGCACGGCGGGAGTTACTTTGGTATTGCTCCGCACCAGCAATGCATGATACTTGCCGATCTCCTCAATCAACTGGGCGGGAGTCAAATCGGTTTTTACATCCACCTGCCAATCCTTTTCCTTCCGAAGAAGGTCGATCCCCTGTTGGGAAAGCTTGTCACTGACTAGAATTTTCATAGGCGATTATCCCGGCAATAGAATGGAAATTATGAATTCGGTACACAGGCACCGATCTCACAGCGTGGCAAAACCCTTCCCCATACCTCGTGATCTATTATGATGAGGCGTTTTCTGAACTTTTAACGATGCAAGTAAGTTTGCTGAGCGGCCTTCACACCGGAACCAAGCTCTATTGGCAGCCCTAGCTTCTCCAGGACGATCTCCAGGCAAGCTACAATGGCCACTGTATCGGGAAAGTCGTAATAACCCAGGTGAGCGATACGGAAGATCTTCCCTTTCATTTCTCCCTGGCCATTGGCCACAATGACTCCGAAGTTTTTCTTGAACTCCTTGATGATGGCGCCAGAGTCTAATCCTTCGGGCGCACAGACAGCCGTGAGAGCATCGCTGGGTGAGGCTTCGGCGAAGAGCTTCAACCCCAGTGTTTGAACCGCCGCGCGCGTTGCCCGTGCCAGAAGTCCGGCGTTACAGATCAGACGATCGCGCCCGATCTGTCGAATGAATTTTAGTGCCTCCCGCAACGCAACTACCAGCGTGATGGCAGGGGTGTACGCTGTTTCTCCTTTGGCCAGGTTCTTTCGTTCCTTTTGAAAATCAAAGTAGTACTTGGGTGATTTCGAGTTTTCCATCATCTTCCACGCCTTCGCACTGACACTGGCAAAAGCCAGACCCGGTGGAATCATTAAAGCCTTCTGTGAACCTCCCACCACCACATCCAGATGCCATTCATCGACAGGCATCTCCATAACTCCCAAACCAGTGATGGCGTCTACAACGAGTACTGTGTCAGCAAGAGGGTGAACGATTTCTGCCAGGGCCTTTACATCGTGCCGAACCCCGGTCGAACTCTCAGTGTATTGCACAAACACGGCGCGTGTGTCGGGTTGCTGTTCGAGGAGATCGGCAACCTGCCGGGGATCCACGGCTGCCCCATAAGGCAGCGACACGACTTGAGCATTGACCCCGTATGCCTTGCAGAGACCAATCCATCGTTCGCCAAATTTCCCGGCGCTGACCACGATAACCTTGTCACCGGGGCTGAGTAAATTGACCACAGCACCTTCCATCGCTCCCGTGCCTGAGGAAGCGAAGAGCAGGACGTCATTTGTGGTGTTGTAAAGGTACTTCAAATCCTCCAGCACTTCTTTGACGATCGCGCGAAATTCGTCGGTCCGGTGATGCAAGATCGGCTGCGACATGGCGACCTGGACTTGGGGTAGCAGTTGGGTCGGACCCGGCGTGAAGAGTCGTTCTTTGATCATGGCGGAAACTCACTTTCCTAAGAGTTCAGGCTTCGTTTCAAAAGTCCAGACTATACCATAGCCAAGCGAATTGAATACAGGATCAAAAGTCCAAGTTCCAAGGTCCAAAGTTCAAAGTCTAAGGTCCAAAGTCCAAGGACTTTGGACCTTGGACTTATTCAATCTTGGCAAATACAATCATCCGCGTAGGAAGTGTACTGAAGTCCTGGATCTGGTCGCCGGATTTTAGTGATCTGTCAGGAAAGAGGTAAAGCGTTCGAGGGTCCAAGTAGATTTCTCCCAGATCTTCTCCCAGCTTGTCTCGGGTCTGTGGCCGCCGGATCTGCCTGTAGGCAACCAGCACTTTGCTACCTAAGGGAATCGAACTGGTGTTCCGGCAAGTCTCCCCTGCATGGACAGTGCCGTCAGGGAAGACATAGAAGGTAATGGCCGAATCCTGGAGGACATTGGCAATCTTCCATGGCGTCAGGGTTGTTGTCACTTCCGGAACAATCACCTCGGTCCCGTGAAGAGAGGCGATCTTCTTCACCTTGTTGACCCCAACATCTGTCAGCCCCTCTATCTTCTCCAAAGGGACTCCGAGGCGGACTTCTGTTCCCACGGGAAGATCAGACCAATCCTTAATTTCACTGCCACGGAAGACGGCCCCGTTGGGAAAAGTGTAGACTGTCGTTGCTGAATTGTATTGAGCCCCCGCCACTCTCCACGCAGTCTCGCCGGTGTGGAGAAGTAAGGGGGCGGGGCGGGCTCCGGCCGCTTCCGACGCCTCCTCTTCTTCTTCGGTCTCCTCCTCGGCCTGGATGACGGCCTGGCCGCCAGACCGCGTTATGCTGGGACTCCCTCTCACTCTTCCCGCCACTACATCCGGGTCTTGCGCATATTCATTCATCAAGCCCGCCTTGATCCGATCAAAATTGTCTATGCCCGGATCGCTCTTTCGGCCGCGGGCATTTTCCGCGTGGAATCGGTTGGGCATGGAATAGGCCACACGACAGTGTTCCAGGACGTCACGGTCTGCAACGTGGTAGCGTTGTTTGAGCATATTGAGAAGAAGTCGCAGCGAGGAATATTGGGCCTCTTCGAAGGGTACGTTATGAAACCCCTCCAGCTCGACGCCGACCGAATAATCACTGAGGCCGGAGAGTCCATTCCACATGCTCACCCCGGCGTGATTAGCCCAGTACTTGGGATCCAGTATCCGGTAAATTGCCCCATCCCGTGCCACGAGGTAATGTGCATGTCCCCCATAAGTCACGTAGCGTCCGCCGCGAACCCGACCTCGCGAGAGGGTTCTTAAGGCACTGGGAAGGGAACTTTCTGTGGAATGAACGATAATGAAACGGGTCTCTTTCCGAACGCGCTTCTCGAAGTGGGGATTAAGGTGTCCTTGGTAATCAATAATAGAGAGTGATTTTGGATTGTTCCGTTTAGCCGCGATAAGAGGCAGGACCGCAAGGGCTAATATTATAAAGACTTGCGGAATATGGTGACTCCGCCCCCTCACCCCAGTCCCTCTCCCCCCGAGGGGAGAGGGGTGGAAGCTTGATAAGCTTCCACAAGGTCGGGTGAGGGGGGAGGTGTCACTATGAAATAACAGATCCAATAAGAAGACGATTAGGGTTCTTGGGCGGCGACGAAGTTCTCCGTTTGCCATCAAGCCGTCACTTCGAGCCGGCTTTGCAGCAGATGCAGAATTTCATGGCGGCCAACCATGCCTAGCAGTCGGCCATGATCGACTACCGGAACCTGGCTGATGCCTTCGCGATCCATGTGTTCCAGAATCTTCATGACGTCTTGATCCGGGCGAACCCATCTCAAGCGCTCGAGGGGCAGCATGATGTCTTCCAACCTTGTCCGCTCCCAGTTGGGCTTGGGGATTCGATTCACTTCATGTAAGGTCACCACCCCTCGCAGCATGTCCTGTTCCATGACCAGGAAACAATCCCGCCCGGAGGGGAAGACAAATTCATCGAGAAATCGTGACAAGGTGATTCCCACCGGGACGCGCGGGCAGTCACGAGTCATCAAATCATTAGCCTTGACCCCCGAAAGGGTCTCGCGAAGTTGAATCTGCTGTTGACTGCGTTGCGCCGCCGTCAGCAGAAACCAGCCAATGAAACCGATCCAAAGGCCATTCAAAAAGTTGCCCTCTCCAAATACAGCTACCACGACACCACACGTGATGATCAAATAGGCCGTGACCCTTCCTATGGTGGTAGCAACACGGGTGGCTTGATTGAAGTCTCGCGAGATGGCCCAGATGATCGAACGCAAGATGCGTCCACCATCTAGAGGAAACCCGGGGATCATGTTGAACACGGCTAGTAGGAGGTTGATATCCACCAACCACTCAGCCAAGGCCGACACCACCGGAAGACGGCCTCGCGTCAGCCACCAAAGGAGCGCATAGAAGCACGCAATGATGCCACTCGCCAATGGTCCGGCAGAGGCCACCAGAAACTCAGTGCCGGGACGATTGGCCTCGCGACTGATCTGGGCCACCCCGCCGAAGATAAACAGGGTGATTGACCGTACCGGAATCCCTTTAGCCACGGCCACAAGGCTATGGGCTAGTTCGTGCAGGAGCACGGAAACGAAAAACAGGAGACTGGTGCCGAGACCTGCCACCCAGAAGAAAGCCGGGTTCCAATCGGGAAATTGGTGTGAGAAATGAGTTACCAGCGAGAAGGTAATGAGCAGAAATACGATGAACCAAGTGGGATCAATCTGAAAAGTAATCCCCACCATTCTTCCTAGCTTGATCTTTGGCAAACCCATAATGTGACCAGTTGTCGCACTCCAATTAAGAAGGCGACAGTCCAACGCTGCTCCAGATGGCAATCAGAGCTCGCCCACTTCCCCCTCATCACCTAAGGGTAATTCACCAGTAGGCCACCCGTCAAGGATTGGAGCCCAATGTCCTGCGGACTTCCAGGTACCGTTTCCAGGCAGCCTGGTAATCTCCCGAGTGAACCATCAGGAAAGACTTCGTAACCGGTAGCGTCTCGTTGGGGCCCAGGTCGACTGACTCTCGAGACTGCATCGAAATTTCAACGCATTGGTCAGTTGCCACCATGATCGGCAGAAATAGCACTCTCTCCCGGCTGGAAAGATCTCCGACCGCCATGCCCATTTCCTGGGTCCACAGGTCAATGAAAGGCAATTGTTTTCCTGGGTCAGGGTTCGATGACCGGGTCGTGAAGACCTGTGAGAAATCGGCAGTAACCGGCTGAGGCCCTTGAGGCTGGCTGGACCTCAATCCCACAAAATAGTGGAAGGCATAACGCGCGGATCGAGAATGGACCCGGGCTGCATCCATACGATAGAAATTGCTGACAACCTTGCTGATATGAACGGGCTTTTCGGCTTCAACATTGCGATAAGAAACCGAGAAAATGGCAGCATCCGGTAAATCCTGATAGAACTCTACACTGACTCTCTTTTCTATTGTAAGCCCATCCTCTGTCTTTGCATACCCGGTCAGGTGTAGCTCTTTCCCGATCCCAAGTGGAGTCCTCAAGTCGGATACGCCCAGGTTGCGATAATCGACTTCGAAATCTTTGAGTTCTTTCCCGTTTACTTCGATGAAATAAGGAGGCTTGGCAATGGAAGGAACGATGGGTATGTCATTGATGGAACGGACCCGGTTATCCCGGTCAAAGTAAACGCGGCAATACATTTCGCTGTCAAAGCGCAACTGAATAACCGAGTTCCTGAACCAAATTTCACCCTCTTGGATGGCTCGATAGGTGATCTCCCTGGGTTCGGGCCTGGAACACGATGCTGGGAGCCCGCAAGCAGCTAAGAGGCAGAGACAGAAGATCAGCCTTTTCATCTTCGACGCCACAAGTGAAGGAATTCTTGAAGATGATCCCAACAGAGTTGAGACCACCCTTCCAATTGTTCCCGTTTGTCTGCCAATTCTTCGAGAGTCAGGAACTTCAAACCAGTGATACAGGCTTCGCCTTTGACCACGGCGTTGTCCTCAAGCTCGCAGAGATGGACAACCCCAAAATGAACCTGGCCGACCGGAGTAGAATCATCATTCAACAACCCCACAATCTTGGTGTGGAAATTCCGGTCCGTGCGTAATTCTTCATGCAATTCCCGTTGAACAGCGCATTCGTAGAAATCCTCTCCGAGACTGAACAGTGTTTCATCTGTAGGGTTAATGTGCCCGCCCACTCCAATGGAACCCATAGCGACCAGCCGTTTCTCGCCGGAACTCTTACCACGAACGTAGTGAAGAAATGTGTTGTTACACATGACAAGAACGTAAGGGATGATTTGCTTGAAATTGGGGTCCTTTTCAGCTCGGGATCTTGGCAGAAATCGCGTGTTGCGAGGACTGAGGATCGCCTCAAGGTAACGATCAGTGTGATTCAACTGGATGCCTTGAAAGGACCCGAGATCATCCAGCAGTTTTCGAGGAAAGCCCAACACCAATTCGTCTTTCAT
>DATKMG010000245.1:0-11401 GCA_035541995.1 Terriglobia bacterium | reverse complement strand
CGTGGATCTTGGTGCGGGATACATAGTCCCCATATTGCGCAAGCTGTGTAGGGAGTTCTTGGGAGAAATGCTGAATCTCTTCGACCAAATTGCTCATGGCGATAGCGAGGTCAGCTATACGACTCGCCATGAGAATCTCGTCTCCCCATTCGTCTTCAGTGGATTCCAGAACGATCTCGAGCTTTTCCAAAAACACTGTGAGATCGACCCCAGCTAGCCCTATCTCTTCCAATCCGGGAGGCAGATCCCAACCCAGAAAGTTGACGAAGGCTTTGGTCGTGGCTGAACCCTGAAATGCCTCTTGCAACAACGACAATAGTTTGCCGAGCCCGACTGCCAGGTCAGTAGTTGAGTTTGCCATGAGGTATGTTCGGTTGACCTATCGCCATTTCCCCTTTTTGAAATCGAAGGCGTCGGCTTTCGAACGTATCTTCAAGTTGGTGGTCTCAATCCCCAAGGACCGCAGATAATTCTCCGGCTCGATTTCCGGTTGCCACTTCAGGATTTTTGCCGGCTGTCTTGTCCTGTCGCTCATCGCTTTTTTGGGATCCGTTTTGAGACTGTCGAGTTTTTCCGCTGCCCGATTGTTCCAGACCTCAACCCAACCGTTCACCGGTGTGGGAAGGGTCAATTCAAAACCAAGGTGTTCCTTCCATAAATCCTCCCGAAATTGAACAATGGTCTGGCTGGGGACGGATGGATCAGGATCCTTTTCGCAAATCACGACATTGAGTTCCGAAGAGCGGGTCGGCTGTTTGGACTGCTCCGGATTGGCATGTTGCGTGGGCCTGGCAAAGCCGATTTTGGACACCCAGGCCAATGCAATCACCAGCGGACTCATAATAGTCATGAGCACACCAAGCAGTATCCTTTTCCACAAACTGCCATGTTCCACTGCATCCGCGAGCTTCCCCTGCACGATGGTTTGAATCTCTAACTGATTCATCGATGCCCCATCTACATTCGTGCTGCCTATGGTTGCCCAGATATCGTCGACGATCGCGTCCTTGGCATGAACGTAAATCGGCATAATTTCATATCGCGGTTTTTGTTCGTCGCAGCTCCAGATCGAATAAACTCCCAACTGTTTTTCAACTCCGGCTGCTCCAATCACACCTTCCAATTCCTTCTGGAACTGTTTCAAAAGTTGAATCTGTTTTTCCGGATAACCAGGGATATCCGGCTTCGGATTCATGACCAGAATGATCTCCAAACTGGGAACCTGCTTCATGCGACGGAGCATCGCAGTGAAGATTTCGGGGACCGTAAAGTACTGATCTTCGATATAGATGAACTTGGTCGCTTTGGCTATGGCGCGTTGATAGGCTTCCAGACTGCCAGTTTCACCAAAGGGGATTGCCTTGCCTCCCGTATGGGATGCCGTGAAATTATCGCCTGGAAGGGTTCGGACAATTTGTAACCCAAGCCCCGGCTGTTCCACTGGGGCCTGACCAGTAGTCGGGGAAAGAGCGGATGCGGATGAATCTGCCGCATTCCACAGTGTAGTAAAGGTCCTGTCTATGAATTCCACTGCCGGACCGCTGACCTTGATGCTGACGTCATGATTGAGCGAACCCTCGTGCCGGGCGTCATGAATCAAGTGGAGCTTGTCATTGAAATAGGATTGTGAGACCGGTGAGCCCAGGACGAAGGCGGTTGTCCCGTCAATCACAACCGCTTTGGCATGCAGTAATGAGAGGAGGTGGGGCAGGCCCCGAACATTGACCTTGCTTCCCTGGAAATAGTCCTTGACCTCATCAAAGGTATCTGGATTCATGTCGACAAAGCGTCGCAGGAGGTAGGAAATGACAGGTATTTGGTCAACGAAAGGAACGTCATGAACCAGAATATTGGTGGATGTAAGGCTTGCGGCTCTATTCTTCAGGATCTCGTGAATTCTCTGCCCTATCACGGGCACGCCTTCTTGCGGGTGATCCGGAATGAATGTCTCATCAAACTCTGTGATCAGGTTCTCTCCCAGCCAGAAGTGCAAGTTCATAAAATTGATCGTATGCTGGGCCTGGGCAACGGCGTCAGTCAGCATCGGGAACATGGTCACTCCGTCTTTAAGAATCTCTACCTGGTTGCCTTGGGTCCACGTTACTGGAGTGCCTTTTTGCGGATCGAGGCTTGGGTTGACCGGATCAAGGGTCGCATTCGTGACCAGCCACCCTTCGATGTTGGCGCGATGAATCTCTATAGTGGCAATTGTGAGGATGGTATCTTTGACGTCGCTTTGCTCAGTCGTTTCATGCAGCAAACGAAGCCCGGGGCCATAAACACGCACGACGATGTCTGGTTCTCTGTCCAGTATCCATTCACTGTAGCGATCTGGAGAGTAGGGAATCTTGAAGTTGCCGTCTTGATCGGTCTTCGCCGATCCTAGGGCATCTTCGGAGAAAAAAGGATCAAAGTCGACGGCAGTCACTTCAAGATCCGGAATTCCGTCGTTTGTTCCCGCATAGATAACGCGCCCTTGTACGCCTGAATTGGCCATGTCTGTATGCCCCCGAGAGCAGAAACGCGCCCTTAGGCGAAGAACCCAACTTAGATTCAAATCGAGGAATTAATAGTTGGGGTTATTGTAACGTAGTCTGGTCGGAGGAGCAGAAAGTTTTCAAAGACCATGACTACCAACCTGCAACAATTCTGGTGATGACGGGTCCCGCTCAACTATAATGGGGCGCACATATGACATTATCAGCGGGTACAAAACTTGGGCCCTATGAGGTTCAGTCGCTCCTGGGTGTGGGTGGTATGGGAGAAGTGTACCGGGCAAAGGACACACGGCTGGAGCGCACCGTTGCGATCAAGATCCTACCACCGCATTTTTCCACTGACCCGGTGCGCAAGCAGCGCTTCGAGCGGGAAGCTCGGATTATCTCCAGCTTGAATCATCCCCACATCTGCGTGCTCCATGACGTCGGCCACCACGACGGATTGGATTACCTGATCATGGAGTACCTGGAAGGGGAGACCCTGGCCAGGCGGCTGGAAAAAGGACCTCTACCTGTGGGGCAGGTGCTGAAGTATGGAGCACAACTGGCCGAGGCACTGGGCAAAGCGCACCATAGCGGGGTAGCTCATCGTGATCTCAAGCCGGGCAACATCATGCTGACCTCGACGGGCGCCAAGCTGCTCGACTTCGGGCTGGCCAAGCCGGTCACCCCGCTGGCGACAGTAGCCACGCTGACGGCTGCCTCCCATACCCCGCCGGTTACGGAAGAAGGCACCATTGTGGGCACGTTTCAATACATGGCGCCGGAGCAACTAGAAGGGAAGGGTCTGGATGCCCGCAGCGATATCTTCTCTCTGGGGGCCGTCCTTTATGAAATGGTGACGGGTCAGCGGGCGTTCCAGGGGAAGAGCCAGCTCAGTGTGGCTTCGGCCATCCTGGAGAAGGAACCAGTGCCGATCGGCAGCTTGAAACCGCTGACCCCTCCGGCCCTGGAGCATGCTGTTCGTTGCTGCCTAGCCAAAGATCCGGAGCAGCGCTGGCAATCAGCTAGTGACCTGGCTCACGAATTGGAGTGGACTGCGGAGTCCTCTACACAGACAGGAATCCCAGCGCCGGCGGGGACTCAAAAGAAAAGGCGACAGTGGGTAGGCTGGGCTATCGCGGCTCTGCTGGGGGCTGCCTCGGTAGTAACTGCCGTCTTTTATCGGGGCACAAAACCCCCCGCCGCGCCGCCTGTACGCTTCGAGATTCGTCTGCCGTCTGCTGGTCACTTCGCGCTATCACCGAATGGACGCCAGCTCGCCTTTGTGGCGCCAAGTGCGGACGGTCGCAATCTGCTCTGGATTCGCCCGTTGGATTCGCTCGAACCCCGTCCACTGCCGGGCACGGAGAATGTCCACGGGGCGCCGTTATTCTGGTCACCTGACAACCGGTTTATCGGATTTCAAGCCGGAACCAAGCTGAAGAAAATCGACATCTCCGGCAGGCCTCCACAAGATATTTGTGATACCCGGGAGTTTGTCCTTGGCGGCTCGTGGAGCCGGGAAGACGTTATCATCTTCGGCACCACCGGGAATGGCATTGTGCAGGTTCCAGCAACAGGCGGTGTTCCCAGCTTCATTACGACTACAGGTGGGCGCAATGAAGTCCACGTTTTCCCGTCGTTTCTTCCGGACGGACGCCATTTTGTTTATCTGAGAGCACCTGAAAATTCAGGCATTTTCATCGGATCGCTTGATGCTAAACCCGAGCTGCAAAGTTCCAAACGCATTATTGCCACATCGCTTATGGCTGGCTATGCGCCGTCTGATGAAGGGGCGATGGGCCGTCTGCTATTCATACGCGAGGACAGTCTGCTGGCTCAGCCGTTCGATGCGCGACGACTGGAACCCACGGGTGAGCCTATTCCGATTCCGATTGCCAAACAAGTCGGGAGCTTCATGCTTTCTGCATTCTTTTCCATGTCGGCGAATGGAGTCCTGGCTTATCGGACGGGGAACTGGATTTCAAGACTTAGCTGGTTTGACAGGTACGGCAAGGAAATGGGTGGTGTGGGTGAGCCCGGGCCATACATGTACACAGATCTTGCACTCTCACCGGACGGAAGCCAATTGGCCACCACCCGAGTCAGCCCGGGAAAGCCTGCCCCGGGTATCTGGCTACATGACCTGGGTCGTGATGTGAGCAGGCCCTTCACCTTTGACCTCTTCCCCGATGAGGCACCAGTCTGGTCACCAGAGGGCAGACGAGTGGCGTTTGCGGCATGGCGAGGTAGTGGGGGTGGGATTTATCAGAAAGCTGCCAATGGCGGGGAAAGAGAGCAGGTGTTGATTGGGCCAGCGCAGGATCAAAAGTGTCCGAACGATTGGTCGCGCGACGGACGATTCCTGCTTTATACGAAGCAGGATGCCAGAACCAAGGCCGATTTATGGGTTGTTCCGCTAGCAAGTGACGGAAACCCCTCTGGTTCTGCTGCGCCCTTTGCCAATGCAGACTTCAATGAAGGCCAGGGCCAATTCTCTCCCGACACTAAATGGATCGCTTACGCGTCTGACGAAACGGGCAGATCTGAGATCTATGTTCAACCTTTTCCTCGTCCACCAGACGGTGGGAGCAAAACTCGGATCTCGCGCGATGGCGGCAACCAGCCTCACTGGAGCCGAGACGGCCGTGAGTTGTTTTATCTTGCATTCGATGGAAAATTGATGGCCGTGGACATAAGCTCGGGCTCGATTTTTAAGGCTGGTGTTCCCAAGGTCTTGTTCCAGGTTCCCGGGGCTCACACCAGTGGAAATGAATTTCAGTCCTTCCGTTGGGGGGTTACACCCGACGGCAAGCGATTTCTTTTTGCTACGGATACTCCATCGTCCGAGCCCATCACTGTGGTGTTGAACTGGGATGCAGAGGTGAAAGAACAATGACATCCCTTCGAGATCAAGGAGGAGTTTGGACATTTTCGAGACGAACGGCGACAGGATGCCGCCGAACCTATCAAAAATTGTCCAATCTCCAGTGTCCCTTCAGGGCAAAAGATTGTCACTAAATACTGCAACTATCGATAGGACAGTTACCGGCTTGGGATCCCGTAGGCTTTCAAGATGTCGCGCAGAACGATGATTCCTTCAACGTGGCGGATGTTCGCCCGGCTCACCACGGGGAGTAGGTCGAGGCCGGCAGCACCCATACGGTCCAAGGCGAGATCGAGCGATTGATCGTCGTGGACGTGGGGGAAAGTCCTTTTTTGAAGGACTTCGACGAGTTGCTTCTCGCCAGCGCCTTCGCTGATTGCCTTTTCGAGATCCTTTGTTGAAATCACGTTCACGAGTCCCTTTTCATCACTCACAAGCCAACTGCTGAATTCACCGCGCTGGGCGAGTCCAATCGCATCTGCCACAGTCATTCCGGCTGGCAAGAAATCTGCACTTGGGCGCATGACCTGATTGACGCGCCGTTTGCCCCTTGCCTCGCGTGATTCGGCAGTGGGGAGGTGAATGCCATCCTGACGAGCCAGTGCCTCGTAAATGGGCTGCCGTTGGAGCCGCATGGAGATGAAAAAGCTCAATAAGTTTGAAATCATCAGCGGAACGATGATCGAATAGTCGCGGGTCACTTCAAAAATCATCATGACCGAAGTCATCGGTGCCCGGACAATTCCCGCGAAGGTGGTTCCCATGCCCACCAATGCGTAGGCGCCCGGCGTCGCAGTAAAACCCGGCAGCATGGCGTGAGCCACACTGCCCATCCCTCCCCCTAGCATAGCCCCGATGAAAAGGCTTGGGCCAAATATCCCCCCCGCGTTGCCTGAAGCGTAACAAATGGTGACCGTCAGTAGTTTCAGGATGAGCAGCAAGCCCATCAACTGCAGGCCCATTTTTCCGTTAAGGGCGTCGCCTACAAATCCATACCCCACTCCTAAGACCTGCGGTACTTCCCAGCCGATCAGTCCAACGAGAAGGCCCCCTGCGGCCGGTTGAAACCAAAGAGTCCCGGGCGGAAACTGCAGGAATCTTTCGCGCATTCGCAGCAGCAGTTTTGTGAATATAGCTGAAACGACACCTCCAACCACACCGAGCAGCGCATACACGCCGAACTCCAGAGGGTGAACAACTTGGTAGTTCGGTGCGTGAAAGAGAGGCTCGTTACCCAGAAGTAAGCGCAGCACCATCCAGGAAGTGGCTGAGGCGAGCACCACGGATCCTAGAACTGGAGCGTGCAGATCCCCCATGATCTCTTCGAGTGAAAATAGCACGGCCGCCATCGGCGTATTAAAGGCAGCAGCGATGGCTGCCGCAGCTCCCACAGGTAAGAGTGCCTTTACCTTTTCAGGGCTGAGACCCAGGCGTCGGCCTAGCACGGAGGAAATCCCCGCACCGACTTGAACGGCTGGCCCCTCGCGCCCGAGTGGAATCCCGCTTGCCAGGGTGGCCGAAGTACAGAAGAATTTCCCCAGCAGCGTGCTTAAGGTAATCTTCCCTTTGCGGGCAAAGAGCGCTGCTTTGGTCTGGGGCACCCCGCTGCCGCGGGCGTCCGGAAAATACCGGTAAAGAAGGTACCCCATACCAAGCGATCCCCCCAATGGCATTACCAGCCTTCGCCAGGCGGCGCCGGAAACAGGGTAGAGCCTTCCACCCAGCCGCTCTGTAAGAACGATGAAAGCCACGACCACCGCACCGACCAATGCTCCAATCAGGAGAGTGAGCACCAGGAACACCTGTTCCTCTCGCTCTCGAACGCGCGCGGTCCATTGATCGAAACGTTCTCGCCACCAGTCCGCGATTGTCCTAATGAACATCGGAGTCATTTCTTTTTCTTCCACCTAATCATGCCTCAATTGACAATTACCCAAAGGAAGTTATGCGACCCCAATTAATCCAAAATGATGGCGACGTCTTCCGCATAATTTAACACGCTTTTGCCACTCTCGGGTTCGTGTCCGATACTCCGACATCACGTCGCAATTGGAGTCTTTCGTGCCTATTGAGTTTGTAGGGAAAGTCCTGCTGGGGCGTGAGAACAATCTTCTTGGGAATCACTAGACCATTCTCACGCCTGACATTGCCGATTGTAGGGAATTCCGGTAGGCGCTTTTATCGAAAAATTAGAGACGGTACATCCTGGCCAAAAGATATCCCGTGTCCGGGGATGGCCACTGGCAACCGTCTCTTTGCCCCATGCATCACGGCAAACAAGACGGAGGGAGATGGTTGTTGCCGCCCATAACCGCTCCTTACCTTCTAGTTTCAGTCGCGAAACTGGGTGATTGCAGAAAACCCCCCTCCTCTTCCTAGCCACATCTAGAGCCACGGACCTGTAGGGTCACAAGTCCGCGCTACCCTGTAGAATTGGGAGGAGTAGCGCAGACTCCTGCCCCTCAAGGAGTCTGCGGCTCTAGAACGAGGGGACAACTCCATTGTCGCAGAGAGAAGCCCATCTATTCGCCGCTTTCAACATCCGTCAGGCGCTTCGCGACAGAAACTAACTAGCTATTCGATGGGCCTCATTCGCCAAGATTCAGGTCGACGGCTACCCCTTCTAACGTGCCGCGATTCCTTGGGCACCTGCAGGAATGCCGCCAACAGTCCCTATGGGGGTGAGACTTCCGTCAGCCTCCACACGAAAGCCGTTCACCGTTCCGTTTCCTCCTGTGCGGACATAAAGAAATCGGCCACCGGCACTGACCGCCATGTCGGTTGGAGCGCTGCCCATTGCAGTCGAGCCTGCAGCCTCATGCAACAGGCTAAGCATGCCATCCGGCGCGATCGTGTAGCTAGAAATGGTGGCGCTACCGGCATTCGCAGTATATGCATAGCGGCCATCATTTGGCACCACGGCCCAGCACGTCGCCGTTTGGTTGTTAGGAACCGAGCCACTGATCAAATCAAGATCACCGTCTTCTTCGACCTTATATGAGGACAGCGCATTCGGTCCTGCCTCAGAAACCACGACGAAACCCCGATGGACAAAAGCAAAGCCAAAAGGGGTCGCTCCATTGGAAGGATGGGATATTGGCCCCGAAGCATAACCCAGGCTGTTGACAGTGTACGTGTCGATTGTCTGGGTGCCTTTCTCCGTGACCATTAGAACGCTTCCATCCAGCCTGAAGGCAACCTGAGCCGGGCTCGCGGCGTTCCCTCCTGCCAACGAGCGAGTGGACCCGGGAAGGGAAACTAAGTGGTTCCCGAAGGGACTGATGAGAAACCCTTTAATGTTTGGTGTGCCACCGGCGTTGAGCACATATACCAAACGTCCGAAGATGGCAATGCTCACTGGCATCTGGCCTCCGGAGGGGACCTTATCGATGAGATGCAAACGGTGGCCCTCCACCGCAAAGACCGATACTTCATTGCTCCCGCTGTTGACTGCAAACAAGAGCCTCCCGTCAGCATCGAGCATGAGAGCCCCCTGAGATCCCAATGGATCAGCCCCGCTGCCTATGCCTGTTCCGCCGGTAAGAAAGCTGCCGGAAAAAGAGAGAGTTCCGTCAGGGGCACGCAAAAAAACCATAACGCTATTGTTCTGGGACTGATTCGTCAGCACGTAGACCGCACCCGACGAGCCGCTCGCAAGAGCCGGGAAAGCTGAGACGCCCAGGGACATGATAAGCAGGACAGTGACCTGCACTATGTGACCAACTAAGGTTCGCTTTTTGTTCATAGACATTGTGTCATTCCTCCTTAGCTGTCATAGTCGTGCCAAAAATGAAAATCCCCCCCGATTGCGTAGAAATGAGGTGCGGCTCCATTCAATTGGAATCGTCATTCTGAGCGACTAAGTTCCGATCTGGCTGTGGCACTGGTGGGAGGCTCTATTGTGACTTTTCGCGAAATGATATGGCATTGTCTGAAACTCTGGTCCGCCGGAAGGAGTTTTATTGATATTGCGGCTATTCTCACTAACGCAGAAACTTTACCGGCATGCCTGCCAAGAGATTCCGTATAATCTTTCCATTGAATTCACAGTTTGAGGGGCAAAATGAAGATAGGCAGTATGGGTGTCGCAGTAATCTGTATTTGGCCATCGCTGCTATTGGCACAAGACTCTCTTTATATTGGGGCTCTGGGAGGGCTGGCAACCCTCTCCGGAGACGGCCAATCGGAAATCACTAATTCCTCTGCTGCGACTTCCCTATACGATCCCGACAACGGTGGGGCGGCAAGCGTTTTTGGAGGCTATCACTTCTCCAGGTACGTCAGCATTCAGGGTAACTACATCTGGAACCGCAATGATGCGACGCTGGTTTCCACGCTCTCCAATCCTGCCGGATCCGCCTACTATCAACAACCGATGACAAGTACAGAGCATGCCTTCGTGGGCGATCTTCTGGTTTACTTTCGTCCGCGGGGCAACCGGATCAGGCCATACCTTTCTCAGGGAGGTGGCGGGGTCCACTTCACCAGCCGGGTCAATGGCAGCACAGTCTCTAGCGGCGGCTTGTTGATGCCTCCCGGGAATTCAACCTCTGTGTTCTTCTGCTCCCGCACGGCAGTCGGTCTGGATGTGGGAGTAGGGCATGCCTGGTACTTCCGCTACACATTTGGTGAGAACATTAGTCACAATCCCCTCAGCTCCCAGCTCTCGCCTCCCGGGCAGCGCTTGCTCAAGAACTTTCAGAATCTCTTCGGTCTGTATCGAACGTTTTGAGACTTCGACCCTCGGGACTGGACATTTTTTGGCACATCCAGGGGCAAGATGCCGCTGCATCCTCTGAAAGTCCTGAATAGAGTGCCAGAATTGTAGCCGACGCATATGGTTGGCTCACTTCTTTTGGAAAGCTACATAAGGGCAACCACCCCAGAAGATGGGGGCGTGCTCGGCCTGTTCGCCCAATACCCTTGCGTGGCAAATACTGCAACAATTAAAGCACTTCGCCCCTGTTGTCAGAGGCAGGTGTTCCCACAGGACTTCAAAGACACACAATTCGTGGCCGGCGTGACGCGTCTCAGTAAGATTCAGTAAGGAGCCGGACTGTTGTTGCCGACGAACGAGGGCTGAATAAACTCTGGACTTAAGTCGTGACGGGCTCCGTACTGCCTCGCCGAGGGCCTCGGATTCATGGGCAAGCTGCCCGAACAACTCGTCGTCTGGTATGGGCCTATCGCTCATTCCACTCCCTCTTAAACTGATCTCGGGCCCGAGCTAGAAGCCTTTCGATGGCCTTCTCGGTCCTGCCGGTCTGAGCGGCAATTTCACTGAGGCTGCGTTTTTCCCAATATCGCCACAAAAGCACAATAGAATATTGCTCGGGGAGCAAAGCAAGAATTTCCTTGGTCTTCTTCGCTGTCTGTTGCTCCTGAATCGCCTCTTCAATTCGGCTTTCGTTTGCAGGTTCCACGCCGGGACTTTCTTCCTCACTAAGAACCTGAATCTCCCGCAAGCGTTTCCGGTAGTGATCTTCCACTTTGTGCCGCGCAATACCGAGAAGCCAATTGCGTAGGGGGGATTCTCCCTTAAAGCTTTCCAGGTTCTCCCAGGCCGCGAGAAACACCTCCTGAACCAGATCATCGACGAACTCGGTATGCGGGACTAACCGGCGCCTGACATAACCATAGAGTACGTCCGCATAACGGTTTACGAATTCTGCTGTTGCCTTGCGATCCTTCCGCAGGACCTCCAGAACCAACTTTGCGTCGTCAGGTTCTGGGCCCATTTTGGAAGGAGGCAAGATCTCTGGGGCTTTTGTCTGCCTGGGCTCCATCACGACATATGTCGCTCTAACCCGGTTACTTCCCCCTCGACCATGGTTACTTTTGGCCGTCTGTACATACACCTATACGCTGTTGAAGTGATCTGACTGGTAACCGGCTTGGCTACAGACTCGCCTGGCCAGAAGAACACTATCAACTGACCTCTTGAAAACAAGGGAGACTTCTTATGAATAAAGCTTCTACTCATCACGAGATTACAGTACCTGGAGAGAAGCGTCCGAGCAATATTAACCCTTGT
>DATKMG010000244.1:0-3096 GCA_035541995.1 Terriglobia bacterium | reverse complement strand
CCAGCCTTGACCGGTATGGCTTGCTTCAGAAAGTCCGTTTGATGCGAGATGCCGTTCGGATCCAGAAGGAATGGCTTGTTTCAAACCAGCGTATCAACCTCCAGCACCTCAAAAACAGAGTCTCAGCCTTTGAAACAGCCTTGGAAGCTTTGAATCCTCAGTCTGTTTTGAGCAGAGGCTACGCCATTTGCCGGGATTCTCGCGGGAGTATTGTAAAGCGTTCACGTTCCTTAAACCTTGGGGACTTATTCTCAGTGACACTGGCTGAAGGCGAAGTTCTGGGTAGAGCGGAACAGATTAATCCGACAATTCAGGATGGGGAACCGCAATGAACAAGAAACTGGAATTTGAGACTGCACTGCAGCGGCTCGAAGAAATCGTCAAGTCTCTGGAAAGTGGTGAGCTCCCTCTGGCGGCGTCTCTGGAACTCTTCGAGGAAGGAATCAAACTATCCCGCTTCTGTCATTCCAAGCTCGACGAGGCAGAACGTAAAGTGGAAATTCTGGTGAAAAAGACTGATGGAAGTATGGAGGCCCAGCCCTTTGAGACCGAAGAGGAAGATGCCCGAGAGTAAAAAAAACGTTCGCCGGCAAGCCTTTTAGACTAAAATCCAGAGGTGATCTGCTTTCATGAAAGGACCTGTTTGAAGTATGAGTTCTGAACCCCAGGATTTTCCCCTACTTTCCAAAATCGACAGTCCCGATGACTTGAAGAAACTGGAACGACACCAACTCAATTCACTGGCTGAAGAACTTCGAGCCTTCATGATTCAAACGATTTCCAAAACCGGCGGGCATCTGGCTTCCAGCCTGGGGACAGTGGAATTGACGGTAGCTCTTCACTATGTCTTCAATACGCCATTCGATCTGCTGGTTTGGGATGTCGGTCATCAGGCATATGGTCACAAGATCCTGACGGGGCGGCGCGACCAATTTCACACTTTGCGTCAGTATGGGGGAGTCTCGGGCTTCCCCCGGCGTGAAGAGAGCGTCTATGACGTGTTTAACGTGGCCCATGCCTCGACTTCTATCTCCGCGGCCCTGGGAATGGCCGTAGCGCGCGACCTTCAGGCGCAGCACCATTACGTCGTTGCCATTATTGGAGACGGCGGTCTTACTGGCGGGATTGCCCTGGAAGGAATTAACCAAGCAGGCCATCTTCAGCGAAAGCTGTTGATTATTCTTAACGACAACGAGATGTCCATTTCTCCTAACGTGGGGGCTATTGCCGGCTACCTGAATCGTATTGTAACGGGTCAGGTTTATAACCGCTTCAAGAAGGAAGTCGAGTCCATGATTCTTTCTGTTCCTCGAATAGGCCCCCGCCTCTTGAAGATCACCAAAGAAACGGTCGACGCCATGAAAACTTTCATGGTTCCTGGCCTGCTCTTCCACGAGCTCGGGTTTGACTATATTGGCCCTATCAACGGCCACCATATCGACACTTTGGTGGACACCTTAATCAAGGTCAAGGATAATGCCGCTCCCACTATCCTTCATGTAGTCACCAAGAAGGGAAAAGGATGGTCCATTGCTGAGTCGTCGCCGATCAAGTACCACGGTCCCAGTGCTTACGATCCGCAGACCGGAGCATTTCATCCCAGCCCGCCGGCCCCGCCCACTTACACGTCGGTCTTTGGAAAGACCATGATTCAGCTGGCCAAGAATGATCCCAAGATCGTGGCAATTACGGCAGCGATGTTGGAAGGCACGGGCCTTGTCCAATTTCAGAAGGAATTCCCTGAGCGGTGTTTTGATGTGGGGATTGCTGAGCAGCATGCCGTCACTTTCTCTGCGGGGTTGGCTACCCAAGGCTTTAAGCCCGTGGCTGCGATCTACTCGACCTTCCTCCAACGTGCTTATGACCAGGTCATTCACGATATTTGCCTGATGGACTTGCCAGTGACTTTTGCTATTGACCGGGCCGGGATTGTCGGCGCCGATGGTCCAACCCATAATGGCCTCTATGATTTGGCCTACCTGCGAACGGTCCCCAATATGATCGTCATGTCCCCCAAGGATGAAAATGAGTTACAACACATGCTATTTACCTGCGTGCAGACTCCTCATCCTTGTGCAGTCCGTTATCCGAGGGCCAACGGAGTTGGCGTGGAATTGGAAGAGCAGTTTCGCCTTCTGGAGATTGGAAAGGGAGAATTGATCCAGGACGGGAGGGACTGTGCGATTGTCGCCATTGGCAGTCTGGTTCACCCTGCTTTGAAAGCGGCTGAAAAGTTAACCGCGGATGGAATTTCAACGTCGGTCGTCAATGCCCGGTTCGTCAAACCACTGGATGAAGAGTTGATCAGCTGCTTGGCTCAGGAGAAGCCGTTCCTTGTCACGGTGGAAGAGGCTGCTCTGATGGGTGGGTTTGGAAGCGCCGTCATGGAACTGCTGGAGTCGCTCAACCTCTTGGAATGCAAAATCCTGCGGATTGGAGTTCCCGACCGATTGCTCCCCCACGGTAGTCCCAGTCTGCTTCATGCCAAGTACGGGATCGATGCTGACGGCATCTATGAAAAAATAAAGGCCTTCATTCATGTGCATTACACCACCAAAAGTCGCTCCTCCCGGAAAGCAGGTGTGAGGACCGGTGGTTCTCAGAAAGCTTGACCGCCAAAGAGCGAATCGACAGACTGTTGTTGGAGCGCGGCTTAGTCAAGAGCAGGCAGCAGGCCCAAGCCCTGATTCTCGAGGGAGCTGTCCTTGTCAATGACGAACGGATCGACAAGGCAGGAACTCGTGTCGACAAAGCTGCTACAATCCGCTTCAAGCACCCTCCCTTACCCTACGTCTCCCGGGCAGGTCTAAAGCTGGAAAAGGCCTTAGACATATTTGCACCGAACATCGAGGGCTTCGTCTGCCTAGACATCGGTGCCTCGACCGGAGGATTCACAGACTGTCTACTACAACATGGAGCGAGTAAGGTGTTCGCTGTGGATGTCGGCCACAATCAGCTTGACTGGAAGCTGAGATGCGATCCCAGAGTCGTGTCCATGGAGGGACTCAATGCCCGTTATTTGCGATTCGAGCAGATTGGAATCCAGATGGATCTGGTTACCCTGGACCTATCTTTCATCTCCCTAACCCTGGTTTT
>DATKMG010000243.1:0-15821 GCA_035541995.1 Terriglobia bacterium | reverse complement strand
TGTTCCTGGAAAAAGCGCAAAAAAGTCTGATGGTCCATGACCACGACCCCACGATCGTTTGAATAGTCAAAGTAAACGGCGGCGATCTGGAAGCCAACACGCCCTCTTAGAGTTGGCAAGACGACCGTGTCTCCGACTCGTTTCCGGTACTTCAAAGCAAAGCTCTCAGATACGACCACAGCCTCTTTGCCGATTGCAGAGCGCATGGCCTCCCTGCCGTCGTGTGGAGCCTTGAACAAGAGACCACCATGTCTCAGCAGGATTTCAAATTCGCCTGTGCCCAGTGTAACGAGATTCCCTTCATACAAGATGTCGAAATTCAGAAAGCGGTCCACAGCTGCCACGGAAGGTAGGTTCCTAATCATTTCTTCAACTGTCTGCGAAAGGGCCGCTTGTGTGGACACATTAATCCGGGTCGCTGGACGAACATACAAATCAGCATGGAGAGTCTGGCTGACCCAATACTTTACGGTTTCTCGAAAGCTATGAACCATGATAGCGATGGCCACCATCATGGAGAGGCTGACGGCCAACGCAGCCACTGAGATAGATATGCGTTTGATCGCCCCGGAAAGATTGGCGTTGGCCAGCCAGCCCTCAACATGGAAGAAAGAATTGAGGAGTCTCCCCGTCCAACGACTTAACCCAAGAAGCAAACCAGGGACTAAAGATGCCGCACCGAACACAATTGAAATGGCTGCCAGATAGCCAAAGAAAGGCCGCCCTGTGACGGGATCCAAGCGGCAGAACCACCAGGCCAGGAAAAGGAGGCTCAACGGAACCGTCATCATGCGTATATGCCATTGGTAGCGCCCCCCCGAATGCCCTGGTTCATGGATGGC
This sequence comes from Terriglobia bacterium, assembly GCA_035541995.1. Classification (GTDB taxonomy): domain Bacteria; phylum Acidobacteriota; class Terriglobia; order Versatilivoradales; family Versatilivoraceae; genus DATKMG01. The sequence goes on along the minus strand of DATKMG010000243.1, from coordinate 14,979 downwards.
CGCGGTGGGAGCCAGCTTAGCAGCTTCAAGAGCTGGGATCGCTGCCGCCAGCAACGAGAGGGGTACGCCAATGACAAAAGCCATCAATACCTGGTCCAGTCCTAATGGAACAGGCCGAGAAGCGGAGGCGATGTAGAGCGCGCTGACGGTGGTCGACGTAATCCGAACTGCGCCATAGGCCAGCAGCCGCCCCAAGAGGATTCCCAAACTACAACCGAGGAGTGACAAACCTGCTGCTTCGGCCAGAAATAAACGGAGGATCGTTCCCCTGCGCACCCCCATGGCTCGGAGTAGCCCGATTTCCTGACGCCTTGCCACAACCGAGACTGAAATGGTGCTGTAAATCAGGAAGAGCCCCACCAGCAGGGAAATGTGTGAAAGGGCCGAAAGGTTGAAATGGAAGGCCTCCAGCATTTTTTCCACTTGCCGTCCGCGGCGTGAAGGCCTTTCCACGGCGAGGTCGGCAGGCAGCCGAGACGCGATCGATTGCTCGACGGCTTCCAGGGAGTCGGTAGCTGATACTTGGAGTTCCAGCCGGTCCAGGCGACCCAGACGGCCCAAAGCCAGTTGTGCCGCTGCAATATCCATCAATGCGAAATTGCCTTCCAGAGTCCTCGCCGGACCTTCATCCAGCAGCAGTCCTCTCACCACATAGATACGGACCCGGTCCCCGGTAATCATCTTAAGCCGAGCTCCCACCTGCAATCCATGCCGGTCGGCGAATTTCCTGGTCAGGATGATCGATTGGGGATCCAGCAGGAGGCTGAGGAACTCTCGGGCCGTCGGGATCCGGTTCTGCGATTCAAACTCGAGTAGTTGATAGTCGCGAAACGACCGGTCCTTGAGAATGTCGACCCCCAGGATATGCAGCCATTCGGTTCGGTCCGGTGAGAACGAAGCGAGCCCCTCACCCTCGATGATCGGACTGATTGGCCCATACTGGCGCAACCAGTCCAGCTCGAGAATACGAGTCTCGTCTATACCCAGCGCCGACCCCACAATTTCCAACGAACTTTTTCCGGAAACCGCTTCAATGGCGGCTGCAAAACCCCGAACGGCACTGGCGTTGCTGAGTTGGATGGCAATGACTACAGCAATTCCCAGGCTAATTCCGAAGACGGTGACACTGGCGCGCACTCGTTCCCGAAGCAGGAAGCGGAGGATGAATTGTCGAAAGAGCCACAAAGTCTTGAATTCTAAATAATAGGTAACGGATAGTTTTCGGCACAAGCTGTCAAGGCAACCCGGGAACAACCGTCTCGGATCGCCTATTGATTCCCTGCTCGATCCTTTCCACGGAACCGTCACGAACGTGAATGATCCTGTCCGAGATCTTGGCCACTTCAGATGAATGCGTGGCCAGGATCATTGTGATGCCTGTCTTCCGGTTCAAGTCAGAAAGAAGTTCCAAAATGCTTGCCCCACTGCTGGAATCCAAATTACCGGTAGGCTCATCGGCCAGAATCAGTGAGGGGGAATGAACTACGGCCCGTGCAATAGCCACACGTTGCATTTCGCCTCCTGAAAGCTGGTGAGGAAAGTGTTGTCTGCGAGCTGTCATGCCGACTCGCTCGAGCCATGAGCCTGCTCTGCCATTTGCCAGGGGGGAATCGATTCCTGCCAGCCGAAGGGGTAAGGCAACATTCTCAATAGCCGTCAAGGTTGGAAGAAGGTTGAAGAATTGGAAGACAAACCCTATTCGATTTCGTCGCAGGTTTGTTAGCTGATCGTCTTTCATACTCATCATTGACTGCCCTTCAAATTCCAGCAGCCCCTCACTCGCCCGATCCATCCCTCCAAACAGATGAAGTAGCGTCGATTTGCCGCACCCTGAGGGGCCCATGACGGCCAGGAATTCTCCCGCCTGGACTTCCAGGCTGACCGCACGCACAGCCCGGACCGGTTCTTGACCACCCCAATAAGTCTTGCTTAGATTCGCTGCAACCAGGATTGGCATAAAAGAGTATTGCGGATTGTGCCCTGCGTCGGTTCCAGAGAACACGGAAATACTCGAACGACACCATTTTCGATTGGGGATAGTCGCTACCCTCTAAGTCAAGGAAACTCTGTCCCACCATGGAATAGAGTGCCGTCTGGCGCACATGCATCAGCCAGCCAGAATGCATCATCCAATTCCCCTCAGGAGAACAACTGAGTTTATCAGTTCTCGGGACTCACGACCAATTTCTTCAATCGCGGACGGCAATCGCTAATCCAAACCCTCCTTTAGAAACCATCTGTGGAAAGAACAGCAATCTAAATCAGCCGACACTTCCAAGTCTGCGGGTGAGTCGAACTTCTCCCACCCCCCAAATGTCAATATTGCACTGGAACCTTTCGCAGTCACAACTCTGAGGGCTGCAAAAACATCTCCGTAGAATCGCTTCTTCTCAGTTCCTGATGTTTGGGCGCGTCCTGTGTCTCCCAATAATTGGAGGGTCGACATTAAGCAAAGCACAAGAAATCTCATAGACACCTTCATGCCTGTGATAGTCTAAAGGGGCTGGAGAATTCTCGAATTGGAGGAATTTTACAGGCATCGAAAGCGTTGCTGATTGTCCGGCCCTGTAATAGAATTGAATCTACTCGTACTAATTCCTTGTTCACTCAAGCCAATTTCAATGCTGTTGCTTTAGCCGATTTGAGATTGACATGACTGGGGATCAAATGTTCTACCGACGGTCTTCCAATTGGCTGACAACAATCTGAAATAGTGCGGCGTCGCGGAGGCATCGCGATGACTCACCACTCTCGAAGCTGGTACTCGTTTGGCCTTTTTCTTCTCACTCCCTATGAAGGGCTTTTGCTGTGTGGTCCTAACTACATTCCCTTAACTTCGAAGGCATTGGGTACTCTTCTGTTGCTGCTCCGTAAGTGTGGGCAAATACCGCATTTTCATGGAAGGGAATTTCACGGATGAGTGGTGCAACCCAAATGCACAGAATCCTTATTGTGGACGATGAAGACGCGGCGCGGTACAGCATTCGGCGTGCCCTGGAGAGCCGGGATCTGCAGGTCTTTGAGGCCTGCAATGCCGAAGCGGCCCGGGTTGCGATTCGCTCCCATCATCCACAGCTCATGCTCGTCGACATCAATATGCCGGGCGAGGATGGGGTTACACTGGTGAGGAGCCTGTCCGATGATCCCCTCAAGCCCCGGATCATTATGCTGACAGCCAATTCTACAGTTCCGGTGGCCGTGGAAGCCATGAAAGCAGGCGCTTCTGATTACCTCACCAAGCCCTTTGAGATTGAGGATTTGCGGTCAGCTGTTCAACGGGGTCTGGAGGTAGCAAGCAAACCCGCTTCAGCTGACAAGCGACCGGAGATCAGTTTCCGGACGCAAGGGAAGGATATCAGCGGGCAGGTCGTGTCTCATTACAAACTTTTGGAGAAGCTGGGTGGGGGCGGGATGGGCGTGGTCTATAAGGCGGAAGACACCCGCCTGGGCCGCTATGTGGCTCTCAAGTTTCTGCCTGAAGAACTGGCCCAGGACAGGCTGGCCCTTGAACGATTTAAGCGAGAAGCTCGTGCTGCTTCAGCGTTGAACCATCCCAATATTTGCACTGTGTACGACATCGGTGAATTCGGGGGTCAACCTTTCATCGCCATGGAACTGCTGGAAGGCCAGACACTCAAACATCATTTGCTGGGAAAACGGCTGGAAGTCGACCGATTGCTGGACTTGGCCATTCAAATCGTGGAAGGTCTGGAGGCGGCCCACGCCAAAGGAATTGTGCACCGGGACATCAAGCCTGCCAATATCTTTCTCATCCAACGCGGGCAGGTCAAACTCGTAGACTTTGGCCTGGCCAAACACTCAATCGAGCACAGGAAAGCGGTTGAGGTGGCTGTAGAGTCTGACGCTCCCACAGCCAGCACGAGCAATGAGCATCTGACCACTCCTGGAGTAATAGTAGGCACAGTGGCTTACATGTCGCCGGAACAGGCACGGGGTGAGGAAATGGATGCCCGGACAGATCTGTTCTCTTTTGGTGTGGTACTTTACGCAATAGCGACCGGGACATTGCCATTCAAAGGCAACACATCAGCGGTGGTCTTCCACGCTCTGCTGAGCCAAACACCCGTGTCACCACTGCGCTTCAATCCCGAATTGCCGACCAGGTTAGCCGAGATCATCGAGAAGGCGCTTGAGAAAGACCGCAAATTACGCTATCAAACCGCCTCTGACCTACGAGCAGATCTGCAAAGACTGAGACGGGACATGAATTCAAAACAGTCAGCTGTCCCCAGGGAGGATTTTTTTCACCGGCGCAGGCTGCTCATTGTGGCGGGAATCCTGTGTCTTCTCTTCATAGGCGTGCTGTTGGCATGGTTTGCCTGGTTTCGCTGATGCAAGCTCCATACACAAGCAGTGCCTGATAGTAAAGAGTACAGGAATCCGGAGGGCACGCTCGAGGACCTCCCCTGACTTTCATGCGTTCACGGCATCCAGCATGGCCACCACATTTTGGGGCGGAACATCTGCCACGATGTTGTGGACCTGCTGGAACACAAACCCTCCGCCAGGACCCAGGTATTCGATCTGTTGTTTGACGTGTCTTCGGACCTCTTCAGGGGTACCGCAAGGCAGCACATTCCGAGTATCACAACCTCCTCCCCAGAGAACGATATCTCTTCCAAAGTCTGCTTTGAGTTGACGTGTTTCCATCCCTTTGCAGGTAATCTGCACCGGATTGATGGCGTCAAGCCCCGCCTCAATCAAATCCGGCAGCAATTCACGGACGCCGCCACAACAGTGCAGCATAACCTTGACATTGGCTAACTCTTTAGCTCGCCTCCACATCATTTGATGTCGCGGCTTGAAGTACTCTCGATACATGTCCGGAGATATTTGGGGGCCTATTTGTGAGCCCAAGTCGTCACCAAAAACAACAACATCAATATATGGACCAACTGCTGCGAGGAACCGTTCCAAATTGATGAGATGGAGGGCGACCAGCTTGTCGAGAAAATCGTGAACGCGATCCGATTCGCTAGCCAGCATCATCAGGAAGTTGTCATTTCGGTGAAGGAACTGCCCTGTCTCCAGAAGATTCCCTCCAAACAACCCCAGAATAGCCCTTGACGTGGATTCCCGAAACTTTCTGGCACGTTCAGCAAGCAGTCGTGCCCCGTCAGGGCCAGCCACTAACGGCCCTGGAGGCGAGGCAATCTCATTCCACATGCTCTCGGCAAAGGCTTCCGGCAGCCGGTTGTAATCGGCTTCAGCTTCCTCGAAAGGGTAATGGCATTGCTCAAAGTAGAGTGCTCCCTGCGGCATTTGGCCGATGATGCGACCGCTCTTGGAGCGGAACACCCAGCGATCCCCCATTCTCTCCGGAGCTGCCCAAGCAGGCATTTGACATGGTGTCCCATCTGGCAAAGCCCACCCCACCCAACTATCATCCTGCAACGCAAAGGCTCGTCCCAGTTCAATGGTGTCGACTCCAAACCGCTCCAGCACGTCTTCATCTACGACTGCCAGTTGCTGAATAGGATCATAAACCCGGATGGGTTTCCGTTGAAAACCTAGATATTCCCGCAACTTCGCATAAGCCAGGGCCGAGATCCCAGAGGACCGGTGGCCGGAAAGATCTAAAGGTATACGGTCTGCGTCCCGGTGTTCGAAGGCAGCGGAAATCCTCTCTCTGGAATTCATTGTCTCTTCCTTTCCCTCCTCCTCTGAAAATTCCCTCCCCTGGAGGGGGTGGAGCCGCTTGCGGCTACCGGGGTGGGTCTAAGGCTACGGACTTCGGATTCGAACCCACCCCTGGCGCTTGGCGACCGCCGTCGCCCGCGCCTTCCCCTCCGCCGGAGGGGATTTTCATCATTCGTGGCGCCCCTGGAAGGGGCATGAAAGGCATTTATGAAAATGCGGTTTTGATGGAGCGACCGCGGCCCCGACGGAGCGGGGCCCTCCCGCATTTTTATCAGCGGTAGTGAACTTAAAAAGGCAATGCCGCATTCTCGCCTATTAACCAGCATGACTTTTGCTCGCTATCTCCGACACAGACCTAATCAAGAGCGACGTATCCCGAGATGGCACCTAGCCCTTAACCATTCATGCAGGCCTGATTCTAGCATTACTCTCGCTGTCCCCCTATCTGTGAGTCACCACTGATTGCACCACACCAACAATCGCTTTGACAATGTTATCGGCTTTGAGGTATTCATACGAACTGGTGTATCACTCGCCGTTCATTCTATCGTTTCGGGGATACCGAGGCATCAGGACGTTTGCCGAAATAGGCGATTCATTTCGGATCAAAGGCAAGTTCCATGAAGGTACTGATCACGGGGTCCAGCGGATTGATCGGTTCGGCGGCGATTGCCTTCCTCATTGGCGGAGGTGATGAAGTCGTACGCCTAGTTCGCCCGAGTTCGCCATCGGAGGCGGGTCTAACCGGGGACATAGCTTGGGATCCCAAGGCAGGTATCATCGAAGAGTCGCGCCTGGAGGGGCTTGATGCAGTGATCCACCTGGCCGGCGAAAATATCGGCGCTCGCCGCTGGACTCAGGCTCAAAAGCAGAGACTCGTTGATAGTCGTATAACAGGAACACAATTGCTTTCGGGAAGTCTTGCTCGACTAATGCGTCCTCCCAAGGTTCTGCTTTCAGCCTCCGCAGTCGGTTATTACGATGATGGGAGGGAAGAGTGGATTGACGAAGGGTCTTCACCCGGAAAGGGCTTTCTTGCCGATCTGGTCAGGCAATGGGAAGCAGCTACGACCGCTGCCGCTCAAAGAGGGATTCGAGTAGTCCACATGCGTTTCGGGATGGTCCTTGCTCCTTCTGGGGGGGTGCTGGCGAGAATGTTGACTCCCTTTCGCCTGGGCCTCGGTGGCCGAATTGGGAGTGGACGGCAGTACCAAAGCTGGATTGCCATGGATGATGTTTTGGGGGCCTTGCGACATCTTCTTGAGCATGCAGAGCTCTCCGGCGCTGTGAATGTAACTGGCCCTAATCCTGTCACCAATTCTCAATTTACTAAGGCGCTAGGTCGCGCCATTTCTCGCCCCACATTCGCCCCACTGCCCGCCTTCGCGGCTCGGCTAGCTTTGGGCGAAATGGCCGACGAGCTCTTACTAAAGGGAGCCCGGGTGCGACCTTCGAAGCTTCTGGAAAATGGCTATTCTTTTCTCTACCCGCACCTGGAAGGAGCCTTGCGCCATCTTCTAAGGCATGGTTAACCCCGTTGCCTTTGCGCGACAATTCAATCTTGCCATCACCGAAAAGATAGTCTCGTTCGAACTCGAGGTGGGATGCAGATCATTAAAGCATTAACGATTGCCGGCTCTGACTCGGGAGGCGGCGCCGGAATTCAGGCCGACTTGAAAACGTTCGCAGCATTCGGCGTGTACGGGTGTTCGGTCGTAACTTCAATCACCGCTCAAAATACCTGCCGAGTGACTGGCATTCTGGACGTGTCCCCTGAGATGGTCGAAAAGCAAATTATCGCTGTTCTTACTGACATTCGACCTCAAGCAATCAAGATCGGGATGCTCAGTAACTCCCGGATTACTCGCACGGTGGCTGCGTTGCTGCGTGCCTACGAGTCAGTTCCAGTGGTCCTGGATCCCGTGATGATTGCCAAAAGTGGAGATTCGCTCTTGGCAGCAGAAGCCATTGCAGTGCTCCGCCAGGAACTCATCCCCCTGTCAACTGTTATAACCCCAAATATCCCAGAGGCAGAAGTCCTGGTTGGGAAGACGCTTCAGAATGATGCAGACTTGTTTGAGGCCTGCAAAGCAATCAGGAACCTTGGGGCACGTATAGTGGTATTGAAAGGCGGACATCGCCCTGTCGGGACAGGCCGGGAGAGCCAAGTCGTGGACCTTTTCTATGATGGGAAAGAGATCCGGACTATCGAAGGACCGTTCGTGGCTACTCCCCATACTCACGGCACCGGCTGTACGTACTCCTCAGCTATCGCTGCGGGCATGGCGAGGGGCTACGATCCATTGCCAGCCGTCAGGCAAGCTCGCGAGTTTCTGACAGGGGCGTTGCGAGCTTCCTTTCCTGTCGGCCAGGGGAAAGGTCCAGTTCACCACTTTTTCCGATGGTGGCACGCGCAGCCGGTCCAAGACTAGGTTGGATATCTCGGCGCGAAGACAGAATGCCACGTTCGGGATTGGCCAAAACCCAACCGCAGAGCCGAGGAGTCGCAGAGAAGAATCTCGAGCACAGAGGCCCGCATATGAATGCTGAGGAACTTAGTGGGCACTTCTCACACCAAAGGCAGAGAGGCACCAAGACAAGCCTAATGATGCAGATCTAACCCGGTCTGCCTGTATTCCCACTCTTGTCACACTCTTTCAGAGTGGTTGAACGACCCGAGGTCATATCCGCCGCAATTTCCGGCAGGCGAGGCTCTTATGCTTTTTCTTTGGGCCTTGGTGGCGAGAATTCTGAGCTAAGTGGTCGAACCACCTTTTTCTTCAGCGCATAGGTGTCAATTCGCAAATTTGGTGTTCGGGATTTTTCTCTGCGTCTCCGCGGCTCTGCGGTAGCTTATGGCAGCACTCTTTCTGAGAGTTCTACGCGGTCGCGTCCCGCCGCCTTGGCTCGATAAAGCGCTGCGTCTGCGGCCCGGATGAGGTTGTCGAGCAGAGGTTCTTCCAATTGATCTGACACGGCCACCCCCAAGCTGCACGTGACCTTCACAGAAGTTCCCCCCAGTGTCATGGGATGGTTGGCCAGATTCAATCGGAGGCGTTCGGCGAAAGATTCAATGCTGGGAGCAGCCACACCCGGCGCGACCACGAGGAATTCTTCGCCACCGTAGCGACCGATGGAATCGTAGGATCTGGTGGACTCCAGCATGAGTTGGGCAGCCTGCACCAGTGCCAGATCTCCCGCCTGATGCCCCAAAGTGTCATTGATATTCTTGAAGTGGTCGAGGTCAATCAACATAACCCCGACTGAGCTGGCCTGGCGTCGGGTGCGATCCAATTCGTGTTCCAGGATCTTGAGGATGGCTCCCCGATTGTAGAGACCGGTGAGCGGGTCATGAGTAGCCTGCACGAGAAGGGCTTCCTGGGTGTGAATGAGTTCATTCTGAAGATCCAAGATTCTCTGCCCGGCCCGAACTCGCACCTTCAATTCCTGAGCATCAAACGGCTTGGTGATGTAATCGTCAGCCCCTGCTTCCATTCCCGCCACAATGTCCCCTTTTTCAGTCTTGGCTGTTAACAGAAGAATGTACGTGTAAGGCTGGTTTATGCGCTTACGCACTTCCCGGCAAAGTTGGACTCCATCCATTCCGGGCATCATCCAATCCAGGATGGCTAGTTGCGGGGCTCCCTCCTTCTGAAGGGCCTCCCAGGCCTCGGTGCCGTCAATGCAGGCCACGACTTCGTAGTTCCAACGAACCAGGGTCGAATGCAACAGACGGCGTGAAACCGCATCATCATCTGCGATCAATACCCTCATGGGTCTGTTTCTCCCCCCAATACCAACAACGACGGTCTCAAGCTCGCGACGGCCTCTTCCAGCATTTTGTAGGTTTCCCAGGCGTGAGTCAAATCCCCACGTTGACCCATCGCTTCGAGTTGCAGAGCCGCTTCGATGGCCACGCCCGCGTGAAAAGGAACCAAAGATCCGGCAAAATCATGAACAGAATGCTCCAGGTTTTCCTGGTTTCCTTGTCTCAGCGCTTCACGAATGCATTGTAACTGCTTGGGGTAACCCTCCAAAAACAGCCCTGCGATTTCCGCCATGAAATCTCGGTCCCCCCCCGACTGGTCCAAAAACCGGTCGCTCCTGATAACTTCGGCAGATGGGCTTGCAAGCATGACATCTCTTCCGTCAAACGCGATACGTGGGACGAACTGGCTGATCATTCTCCGTAGTTCGTCAGCCTGGATTGGCTTGGAGATATAGCCATCCATCCCTGCAGCCAGGCACCGCTCCCGGTCTCCCTTCATGGCATACGCGGTCATGGCAACGATCGGAATCCTACGGTGCGGCCGTCCCTTCTGGAAGCATGAAGAAGTGCGGGAAATGGTAGTCTTATTAATTTGGAGTTGCTGTTCTTTAGCGCGAATCATGGCCGTTGCTTCTAAGCCGTCCATCTCTGGCATTTGAATGTCCATCAAAATGAGATCGATGTCTTGTTCATCAAGGACTGCTAGAGTTTCACGTCCATTGCCGGCGATGGTGACTCTGTATCCCCATTTTTCCAGGAGTCGCAGCGCTAGCCTCTGATTCACCGGGTTGTCCTCCGCCAGGAGGATGTGCAGCCGAGGAGCCTCTTGACAGAGCGTGAACTGCTCCAGTCGAACCTTTGGCTGCAACGGGGGTGTAAGTGAAACACGCTGCGGGAACTTTGGACGAATTTCGACTGGCCCTGCCTCCAGGATCTGAAATAGTGCCTTTCTCAATTCTCCAGGCACCACGGGCTTGGTCAGATGATGGGCCGTCAGACCAAGCTGCATGCACCGTGTGGCATCTTCACGCTGGCTGAGCGGAGAGAGCAGCAGGATGATGCCGTGGGAGAAACGGCCCTCTTGTTGCAGTTGCTCCGCCAGCATAAAGCCGTCCTCCCCGGGCATATGGGCATCCAGAAAGAAGAGTTCAAACGGATCAGGAGACTGCATGGATTCCTCAGTCACGCGCATGGCTGCTCGAGCATTGGTGACGGAGAGTGGTTTCATTTCCAATTCTGCCAACATTTGCTCGAGTGCCTGGCAGCATGTTGAATTGTCATCTACTACTAATACGCGCTTGCCCGTGGTCCTTGCCAGCAAGTTGACATCGACTTCCCTGGCCCGGGTCTTAGGTAATTCGAAGCGGACCGTGAAATGAAAAGTGCTGCCTTTGCCTGGTTGGCTCTCAACCCAAATCCGGCCCCGCATCAGTTTGACCAATTGCGAGGAGATGGTTAATCCAAGGCCGCTTCCTCCGTACTTGCGAGTGGTCGAACCGTCCATTTGCGCAAAGGCTTCGAAAATGATCTGTTGCCTGGAGTCTGGAATCCCAATCCCGGTATCTCGAACAAAGAGGTGAAGCCAACAACCCTCTTCCTCGCCGCGTTCCGTCTGGTCTGTCGGAATTAGCGATACCTGGACCAGCACTTCTCCCGTTTCAGTGAATTTAACTGCGTTTCCCACCAGGTTGACAAGGACTTGTCGAAGTCGGCCGGGATCTCCAACCAAGATCGGTGGTACCCCTGGATCCACAGAATATATCAACTCCAGGCCTTTTTGATTAGCCCTGAGCGCCAGGGCTTTCAGGGCTTCTCCCAGTTCATCTCGAATGTTAAACGGAATATAGTCAAGTTCCAGCCGACCGGCCTCGATCTTGGAAAAATCAAGGATGTCATTGATCAACATGAGCAGAGAGTCAGCCGAAGCTTTTACCATTTCCAAGTATTCTCGTTGTTCGGGGTTCAAGCTTGTGCCTAGGGCCAGCTCGGTCATTCCGATGATACCGTTCATGGGAGTTCGAATCTCATGGCTCATGTTGGCAAGGAACTCGGATTTAAGTCGCGAGGCTTCAATGGCCGCCTCCCGAGCTTTGACTAAGTCATCCACCCGCTCGGTGGCGACGATGATCCCCCCTATCTGCTCGTGGGCCTCATACCACGGTTGAGCCGCCCAACGTAGATAGAGACACGTGCCGTCGGCGCGCTCAAAAACGTCCTCAGGAAGGGTGATGACCTCCCCGGACTTCGCTTTCTGATAGATCGCCCTCCATCGGTCTGGGATGTCCGGAAATACTTCCTCCTGGAGCTTCCCCACCAGGGAATTTTCACCCAGGTTATAGTCGCTCAACCATTTCCTGCTGTGAGTGATGTAGCGCATGGATGTATCGAACATAGCCATGGCCACAGGGGCATTGGCGATAATCTGGCGAAGTTGCTGACGTTCCTTCTGCCGTTCCAAAATCTCCTCTTCCAATTGTCGATTCACCGCCAGGAGTTGTGCGGTGCGATTTTCCACCAATCGCTCGATTCGAACCCGGCGGTTAATGATCACACTCAAATAGACGCCCAGCGTTAACGTCAGCAGGAAGCCCATGATCAAAACCATCCAGGCGATTTTGCGGCCCTCGCGCTTCATGAAGAGGCTTCTCGGGAGAATCAACAAGGTCCACTGACATCCAGCCCGCTCTAACGCCGAAACCCAGCGTAGCTGTTGGTCAGGCAGAGGGGAGCTGACTTTGGCAGACCTCATACTGGACGCGTTGGAGGCTCGTAGATAGACGGGGTCGTTCTGCACATACGTTGTCCGGGCATACAAACCAATTTCCAGCCCTTCTTCCTCATGTCCCTGGGTCGAAATAGAGAACAGCTGGTCCAGATCCAGGAAGGCGACAACAAACCCTTGGACGTCTGTCTTTTGGTTGCTGGAATTACTCCGAGGTGGCCTCCTTCGATAGACGGGGCAGAAGACCGCACATCTCAAATCGTCTGTTCCCTGGATAGTGAGCCACGAGGGTTGAGTCGAAACAGGTCTTCCAGTCCGACGTGACCACTTCATCGCCTGCACGTTTGCGGGGAGTAAGGTGAGATTGGCGCCAATTTTGTCTCGATGCCGTTGGACAGGCTCTACGTATCGGATGAGGAATTCGTCTCCGTCCCTATCCGGAACCGCCCCCTTAGAGTCTGATTGAGTGGGCCGAAGACCGGCAGGGAAAAAGGTCTTATCTGGCAAGCAAGAGTTCCCTGCATGGCCCGAATTTCGCGACCGAGGCGCCCAAGCCAGTATCCGAATCTCAGGGTGCTGCGAGAGCAAGTCGGCTACAAATCTCCTGAACTCTTCCGGACCCACGCTCTCAGAGGAATCGAAGAGCCCTCCCAAAAACTCCAGGATGGTGAGATCGTATTCCATTCCGCGTTGGAAGCGGTTTACGAAATCCTGGCCCCGCCTCTCAAACAGTGCGGCCAACCTAGCTTGTTCTTCGTTTTGTACTATCTTGTAACCAAGGATTGAGAATAAGGCGCCCAGGAAAACCACCAGCAGGAGTGTGGCATACCTTTTTGCATCGGAGGATTCGCGGAACTTAGGCCGACTCTTTGCCATAAGCCAGTTGAGTTAACTCATCCCTGAGCTTGCCAATCACCAGCTCCAGGTGGTTAAATGCCACTTCGGCAGCCTTCAAATCTCCGTTCCTTGCCACCGCTTCCAATTGCAGGGTCGTCTCATAACCTTTTTGGGAGCAGAAGTTGCCTACCGAACCCTTTAGTTTATGGGCAGCCCGTTCGAGGGACTTTGAATCGCAGGCATCAATTGACTGTTGAATTTCCTTCATCAGTTGAGCCGAATCCTCCACGAACAGTCCAGCCAACTCATTAAGCAACTCACGGTCTCCTTCGACTCGCTCAAGTGCAGCCTGCAGGTCAAATACATCCGGAAGAGAAAAGTCAGGCGATGACATATTCATATTCATTTCATTCTCCAAAATAAGCTTATCGATGACTTCCCCCAGGTCAGCAGCCCGGATGGGTTTCGCGATGTATCCGTCCATTCCGGCATTCAGGCAGCGTTCCCGGTCTCCCCGCATGGCGTTGGCAGTCAAGGCAATGATCGGGACATGTTTTCCGGTCTTTCTTTCACTCTCTCGGATGGACTGTGTGGTTTCAAATCCATCCATTTCGGGCATTTGACAATCCATCAGAATCGCCGCGTAAGACTTGCTGGATAGGGCCTCGAGAGCTTCCAGGCCATTATTGACCACGTCAACCAGATATCCCAGCTTAGTCAACAAGCCCAAGATCACTCGTTGGTTGACCAGGTTGTCTTCGGCCAGAAGAACAGAGACCCGAGATCGAGACAGCACTCTGCCAGGCTCGTTTTTGGGTTCCATAGATTGAGAAATCGCGCTCGAGTGAGAAGGTGAATTGATCTGAGTCACAAGCTGGATCAGGCAGGACACTAAGGCTGTCTGTTTGATGGGTTTGGCCAGGTAGGCTGCAAATCCGCATCTCAGCGCTTCCTCTTCGTGGCATTTTTCTCGAAAGGAAGTCAATAAAACCATTCGAATTGAGGATAGTGACGGATCAGATTTGACCGTGCGCCCAAGCTCCAGACCATCAATCCCAGGCATTTGGTAGTCCACGAGCATCAAGTCATAGGGTTTAGCCTTGCGCACGGCTGACTGAAGCATCTTCAGAGCCCGCTCACCTTCTTCCGCAGAGTCGCTTCTCATGCCCAAGCCCTCGATCTGCTGAGAAAGGATTGTTCTGTTGGTGGCATTGTCATCAACGATCAGGACGCGTAGGCCGTGCAGATTGGCCTCTGCTCCGCGTGTCACTGCGGTCTCGGAAACTTCCTTTTCCAGCGGCAAAACGAACCAGAAGGTACTCCCTCGGCCGGGTTCACTGGTGACGCCGATGCGCCCCCCAAACAACTCAATCAGTTGTTTCGAGATAGCCAATCCCAGGCCAGTCCCCCCATATTTGCGTGTAGTTGAGCCGTCCCCTTGCGAAAATGCATCAAAGATCAATTGTTGCTGCAATGGAGGAATGCCAATCCCTGTGTCTCGCACCGAAAACCACAACAAGCTGCTGGAGGATGGACAGGATCGAACCAGGACTTCGAATTGAGCCATACTCACCCCGGCTAAACTGGAGGATGGCCCCCTATTTCCAGGTTGACTGAGGTCTCGGACCTCCACGACGACCTCTCCTTTCTCCGTAAATTTGATGGCATTGGCCACCAGGTTCGTCAAGACCTGGCGCAGACGGATGGGATCCCCTCGAAAAGCGTCTGCAAGCTCCGGATGAACCAGGCAAGCCAATTCAAGTCCCTTGTTTTCCGCTTTATCCGACAGGAGTTCAATCACGTCTTCGATTGTCCTGCGCAGGCTGAAACCGACGCAATCCAGTTGCATTTTGCCGACTTCCATTTTGGAGAAGTCCAGAATGTCATTGATGATCGTCAGCAGGGATTGCCCTGAAGAGCGAATAGTTTCAGCGCATTGGCGTTGTCTATCGGATAACGGGGTGTCGAGGAGAAGGTCTGTCATCCCAAT
>DATKMG010000242.1:0-7663 GCA_035541995.1 Terriglobia bacterium | reverse complement strand
GGTAAAGGTCAGCACTCCCGGCCAGACGAGTAGCCAGCAGGGAGACGATACCGGCGTCGCCGCGCACAAAGCGACGAACATCATCCCGAAACCTGCCATTCCACTCAGCCCAGCGACCCCAATTGGGAAAGGATCCAACTTGATAGAGCCCGGCTGCGTCCCAAGCTTCGGCAATTAACTTCGTGTTGGCCAGAACTGGATCGCCGGCAATTCGTTCAAGCAATGGAGGGTTGGACAGGACTGATCCATCGCTGTCACGCCCCAGGATGGAGGCCAGATCAAAGCGGAATCCATCCACGTGCATTTCCGTGACCCAGTAGCGTAAGCAGTCAAGGATTAAGCTCCGTACTACGGGATGATTACAGTTCAAGGTGTTGCCGCAACCGGAATAATTGGCATAGGCACCGGTCTTTGGGTCAATCATGTAGTAAATGGCATTGTCCAAGCCGCGGAACGAAAACGTAGGGCCCCGCTCGTCTCCCTCTGCCGTGTGATTGAAGACCACGTCCAGAAGGATTTCGATCCCGGCGTCATGCAGGGCCCTGACCATGGCCTTGAATTCATTGATTTGACCCCAACTATTGCTGTTGGAGGCATAAGCGGCTTTCAAGGCAAAGAAGGAGATCGGCTGGTAGCCCCAATAATTGGTCAGTCTCTCACCTGTCAAGGGATTTGACCGCGGATTGTCCAATTCCTCGAACTCAGCAACGGGCATCAGTTCAACTGCAGTAATGCCCAGTTCCTTCAAGTAAGGAATCTTCTCAATGATGCCGCGAAACGTTCCGGGGTGGGCCACGCGGGAAGAAGAATGCCGCGTGAAACCACGAACGTGCATTTCATAGATGACGGAATCAGCCAGATGAACATTGAGAGGCTGGTCCAAACCCCAATCAAAATTGTCCTCAACCAAAAGCCCGTGACGTGAACTTGCCTTTCGGACTGATGCCCGACTGCTTTTCAGATGCAGCGTCTGCCCCCACTGGATTCCTCCAGAAAGAGCTTTGGAATAAGGATCTAACAGCACTCTCCGTCCATCGAAACGATGAACTTGGGGTTCAGAATTGGGCAAGCGCTCGACCCGGTACCCATACTCGATGCCCCGGTCAAGTCCTGCGACAAACGCATGCCAGATGTCCCCCGTTCGGTTGAATCTTGAGTCCAACGGAAATTCCAGTCTGGAATGGACCTTATCGGGCAACACAATCACGAGGGTCACCGAGGTGGCATTGCGCGAGAAAACCGAGAAATTGACCCCGTTGGGTTTCAGCGTGGCTCCCAGCGGCAAAGGTTGACCGCGGCTAATCTGATACTGGGGGGGGAGCTTCGACGGTCCGGCTTCTTCTGCGGGTTTTCTGGGTCTCACCGTCCGACGCCTCGTTCTAGGATACTCGCAGCCCCTGAGGTTAAAGGGGAAATGAGGACAAGTCAAGGTGTTAGAAGAGGCCGATATAATGCCTCGGTTGATCTGAAACCTTTTTGCTTTGCCTGTCACTTACTTGGCAGGAAGCGGTCAAGCTTGATCAAAGGAGTGTAGCTGTATGCATCGTCTCTTTCAGATCTTGTCGATGGTCCTCGTGTTTGGATTTGTTGTCGTTCATGTGGGAGCGAGTGCTGATTTTCAGAAAAGTTATACCCTGGGGCCCGGAAGCAGGATCAAAATCGAGAACGTTTCCGGCGACATTTTGATTACCGGTTACGAAGGATCGACTATTCAAGTAAGAGCTGCCGTGGAAGGCCGGGATAAGGATCGGGTGGATGTGGAAGACACCAGCGACGTTGGAAGTCTCTCGCTTAAAGCCCATTACCCGCAAAACGGCAACTGCAATGCTAGTGTCCGCTTCGAGGTGCAAGTGCCTCGTTCTGTGGCATATAAATTTGACCGACTCTCTACAGCCAGTGGCGACATCAAGGTTCGAGATGTTAGGGGGGATTTGGACGCCCACTCGGCCAGTGGCGATGTCCACTTCGAAAATGTTACAGGTCAAGTGCGGGCCAAGACGGCCAGCGGAGACGTAGCGTTCAAACAAATTTATGGCCTGGCCAATGCAGAATCAGCTAGTGGTGATGTCAGTGTAGATATAACGAAACTCGAGGGCAACGACCATCAAATGAAAGTCTCGACAGCCAGCGGCGATGTGAATGTGAAACTTCCCGCCAATCCTGATGTCGAGGTGGAAATTTCAACGGTATCGGGTTCCGTTGAGACGGATCTTCCGATCCAAGTCCAGTCACCCGAATTCGGGCCCGGCCAATCCGCTCGCGGACGTCTTGGCAATGGGACCTACAATTTGCATATGACCACGGTTTCCGGTGATATCCATCTTGGAAAGCATTGAGGACACAATAAAACTGCCAAGACCAGCACTTAATGGACATCTGGAAATGCGAAGGAGGTAAGGCAGAGCTTGATTCCTCGGTCTTGGCTTCTTGTGACTTGCCCACGGCGCGGCCCACACCAAACAGGTCTACCTGTCGATTTGCAGTTGATCGTTTCTTGAAGGCCCGTGGCGAGCAGGTGACCTCAAGGCGTATCCCCGTCAGGAAAAGTCCCGACTTCAAGACAAATCTCAAAATAGTCGAGGTTCAATCGTCAGTTCTAAAGTAGAATGCGTTCTTTTGCAGACGCCCATTAGAAGCCCAAGGCCGGTGATAGTCTAACTATGGGCGGGGAAAGGAATGCGAGCGCTTGTCGCGTTTTCTGGAGACTACCCTAGCTTTGGTCAGTTTTTTCCTTGCCTTCATCTTGGCGCAGGCAATGCACGCGGAAACCATTGATCGGGCCCAAGAATTGAAGTATCGAAGAGATCGGGAAGCCTGGATGCGCTCCGAAGACAGTCCTCTGGCGTTTGCGGGCTTGTTCTGGCTAAAAGTTGGGGTAAACACTTTCGGAACGGATCCCTCAAATGATTTAATTCTGCCGCGGGGAACCGCACCAGGCAAAATAGGCCGGCTTATAGTCTCTGGAGAGACGGTCAAACTAGTGACTGAAAATCCGGCCGCCCAGTTGAAGCTGGGAAATCAGATAGTTCACGAGAGTATTCTAAAGACCGACGACGCCGAAAGCCTCCCCGACATGGTTTACATGGGCGATCTACGCTTCAAGGTCATTCGCCGCGGAAGTCAGTTTGCCCTCCGCCTGATCTATGTGAAGAATCCTCCGCTTCTGGCCTTCGCACACCTCGACTTCTTCGAGATAGACCCTACCTATAACCTGAATGGGACTTTCGTCCCTTATCGTCCCCCAAGAAAAATCAAGGTCATTTCAGTGACTGGGCAGGTGGAAGAGATGATTTGCCCCGGTGTCGTACGTTTCAATTTGGGAGGCAGGAATCAAACCCTGCAGCCAGTCCTGGAATCTCCCAACGCCAAGGAACTTTTTTTTATCTTCAAAGACTCCACTAACGGCACTGAAACTTACGCTGGCGGACGGTTTCTATACTCGCCGCTTCCTGAGGGGACTCGGGTTGTGTTGGATTTCAATCAAGCTCACAATCCCTACTGTGCATACTCATCTTATTCTACCTGCCCTCTTCCACCCTTCTCCAATTGGCTGAAAATCCCGATTCGCGCGGGAGAGAAGAAATATCCTCGTCAATAGCGGCTGTTTCGCATCTTGAGTCCTATGAAAGACTGGTAGAGGCTGATCCATCAAGAAGTTATGGATTTTTAGCTGGACAGGATCAAGCTTCGGAGTGATATTGCTTTTGCTGAACCGGGCGGAAACGCACGGCAACCCGACAACTAGGGGGTAGTTCGGAGCTCTCGATGCGGAGGACCAAACCAACTGTCTCGTAGACCGGCTTGGGGGCTACGGCCCGCTGCATTTGTCGGGGCATTGGAAGAGAAAGATCCAACATGGATCCTTTGCGAATGGGTGTCTTCAGCAGGATACAGGCACCATCGGGGCTCACATCGACAGACTTCGTGACCTCATCAAACCTATTCCCGCCCAGGTCAAACCCCTTAACCCGAACCGGTAGGCCTACTGTGACTCTTTTCTGCCGTCTCTGGTCAACAAAGGTGGTCATCTACATTCTTTTCCGAAAAGAGTCGACGTTCCTCATCCAGTTCAATGGCACGCTTCAACTCCTCAGCAAATTCTTCGGTCCCTCCTAATTCGCGCAACGGGGAGACGGGTCCGAAGAAGCGAGCCGCGACCAGGAAGGCATGATTACCTTGACCATCAGCAGACACTCGTAACACACGCGCCCTCCCGGAAAAAAGGGGTGTTGGGGCCAGACTGTCATTCTCCCTGGGACAAATCTCCACGTACAACACACATTCTAGCCGAACTTCGGTTCGAAGGTAAAAGGAAATTCCATCAGGGCTGACGTCGTTAATCGTAGCCGTCTCAAAGAACGGCTTGCCATGCTGAGTTGTTCCCCAGACATTCAATACGGAGTCATCATAAATTCTCTCGGAAGATCGCCTTTCCATTCCGGTCCACACTTTCTCTTGACACATTTCGAGTCTCTCTGAACTGGAAACTGATCGGACTATTCAACACCAGGAATCCTCCTGTAAACCCAATTCCCAGGTGATTGGTCATATCATTTGCTTAATCGTAAAAATAATCTCTCTGCTTGAGCATTATCTTAGTTTGAAAGAGAAACCCATATCGATCCCAGCTGCGGAGTGAGGCGACTGGTAGTTCCAACCGTTCGGGTAACGGGCGATCACGCGAATCAAGCTCTCGAAGGCTGATTTCAAGCTTGAATTGGGGCTGTCGAAGAACTCGATTGATCGGCGCTCACAAATTCCCCGAAACCCTTGAAACAGGCAGACAATATAGCCAAGGCTACTTAAGAGGATTTATAGAAAACTATTGATAAATTTAAAAATTTTGTTGACAAAAATGAAAACTGTGTATATAAATACAAACTAAGTTTTATAGAAACGTATGTTTGAATTTAATTATAAGAGCTGTTAGGGATCTAATGGCAAAGATTAATGTAGAAATCGAGGACGAAGACCACATTGAATTGAAGCTCAGTGCAACTCGTCATCGGACTTCCATCAAGAAAATTGTCAACAGGATAATTAAGAACTACTTGAAGGAAGAGAGGTTAATTCGAGAAGCAAAAGAAAGCTCCAAGGAAGCTAAGCCAAGCGTCGAGGGGAAGACGGTTGCGCCTGAAAAAGCTGAGCCGGAAGAGGCTTCCCAGGTTGCCTCGAAGAGGAAGGAAAGCTCTTGAGTTTATCTAGGGTAGCGTTCAAACTCGTGTTCGTGTTGATTCCCTTATGCTCCTGTTCCCGTGGTCGTGGTTATCAGGCGTTAATTGATCAAGGAATTTGGACTTTCTTTGCTTTATCCTAAAAAAAAGGAGGTAAATATGGCAACTAAGAAACCGGCAGCAAAGAAGAAGGCGGCTCCGAAGAAAATGACTAAGAAAGCTGCTCCCAAGAAGCCTGCCAAAAAGACTGCCAAAAAAACCGCGAAGAAGAAGTAACTTGGAGTGTTCACCCCAGCCTGCTTCATCGCATCGGGTTCGCATGAAGCAGGCTTCTTTCTCCTGAGTTCAAGTCTTCAGAGGAATTCCCTCAGTAGGCCTTCGTAATAGCCTTGCTTCTTTTCTTCCTGCCGGTAATGGATAAAGGAATAGGTTAGCGAAAGACTAAAAAACACGGGGAGCCATCCGGCCCAACCTAGACCGTTGCGGATTTTCTTCACCAATGACCAGTTGCGATGCACTTCATTCCGATACGCGATATCGCGGAAATAGGCTAGATAGACGCCCATGGCGTCATTGAAAACATGGATAAAACGGCTATTCTTTCCAACGATACCCACGCGCCCAGCCCTCAAACCATCAAGAAACTCTTTTTTTGTCCTGCCTTGGCCTAGTGTGTAGCAGCTCCCTAGACGCAGTAAGGTATGGGAATCGCTTCCTGCCACCATTGCCTTTCCGGGAATTTTAGGGATCATCTGTGTCAACAACTGATTCTGTTTGTTGGATATGGCTCCATTGATGGCCTCAAATAAGTCAAATGCTTGAAGCATCTTTTCCATGAAACGACGGCCATGCTGCCGCTGAGGAAAGCCCAGGAAAAAGTGATTCAGGACGTATATGATCTGATTACTTTTCAGATAGGCCACGAGATCGTCGAAACTTTTCTTCAAGCGAGTGATCTCCCGATGTTGTGTTTCGGTGATGTCATAGACCCCGATGTGGATATTGGTTCTGAACTCGGTCAGACAGGTCGTCACCTCTTCTCCAATGAAAAAGTCTTTTGTCCTGTCTGGGAACCTATTCAGGAAGTCCAGGCATCCATCAATCGAATCATGATCGGTGATGGTCACTAAGTCCATCCCACGAGTCTTGGCCAGTTTATAAACCCTCTCTGGGGTCGAATAGCAGTCCATAGGCTCCAGGGGTCTGACATGATTGGTCTTCCCGCTGAAATACGAATGTACGTGCAAGTCTGCCTTCAGAATCGGGGAAGAGAGAATCGGTTGGAACTTTACTTCAGACGTTAGACTTTGATGCTCGCAGGACAATGAGCAGGTGTTCCTCTCCTGTTCCGGTCAATTTCGTCGCGGTTCTTCTAGGGATTTTAACATTTCTCTCTAGTTTGGATCAAACGCATGGGTCTCATTGACAGCCTTGGATGACTTTGCGGTAGAATGTTTAACAAATCCTCAACGCGCGGCGGCCCGAGCATGAACTATTATGAAATCCTGGGAGTCAAACAGAATGCCGATCTTGCGGCGATCCGAAGTGCCTACAGGCGGTTGGTCAGGCGCTATCATCCGGATTTACGCCCGCAGGGGAACAGCCAACAGTTTCTTGACGTGCAGCGGGCCTATGAAACTCTGTCTGATGCGGCATTGCGGGCTAGTTACGACCGGAGCCTGAATCGACAAATTCCGGTTCGAATCACCAGAACACGGTGGAGAAGACCGGAGCCTGAGCCGTTGATTCCTCCTTGGCCTAGCAACGTGCCTCCAAACCGGTTCTCTTACGACCTCAGCTGGGCGGATGACCCTTTCGAAGAAATCTTCCATCTGGTTATCCGAATCTTTGGTGGAATTTGACCCAGCAAACCCATTTCATTGAGCCCGGGACGGACGGCAAGGGGGACCCGGTAGTAGGTGGTTCTTTCCCCTGTAACCTTTCCTGTTTCTATTTCATACATAAGGGGGCGTCTATGAAGCTGGCTCGCACCAGAATGATCCAAAGGGCGGAGCCGACCGCGAGATCGTCGCTCCCCGTGTGGCGACTTGCAGATTACTGCCTAATTTGGGTACCAACCGCGCCCCTTGTCCCATAAGCAGTGACCAATTGTCATCAAATGAAGAGTAGAAGCCCCCCTGCGTGACAGGTTGTGGGTTTTCAATTCCAGCGAAACCAGCGCAGAGCCAGCAGGAAAGATACCAGTCCCCACGCTGTCATGGTAGCGAGTTCCCCAGCCTGGCTAACCAGGCTGGATCCTTCCAGGATCACTGACCGGAGTGCATCGTTAAGCGCGGTCAAGGGCAAAGCGTGGATAAAAGGGCGGAGGATTCCAGGGAAGCGTTCGGCGGAGAAGAAAACACCTGACAACACGTACATCGGCAGCATCACCAGGTTCATCAATCCCGTAACCGTCTCGATTTTCTGGGCCCGGCTAGCCACCAACAGACCCATCCCGGCAAAGCACATTGACCCAAGCAGGCCCACCA